>JBOIEI010000384.1:0-9399 GCA_050741055.1 Burkholderiales bacterium
GGCATCTGCCAGGCGCCGGTTGTGGCGGATGACCACCGGCGCGCTAGAGCGGGAAATGCTCATGCGCGGGCTTGCCGACTACGACGATCCCGTGCCCATCGATGAAGAGGGGTACGACGGCGAGGACAACGGCGGATACGCTGCGCTCGCTTGGTCGCAGGCGCCGCTGTATCAGGATTGAAGCTGCCCGATCACATCAGAGCGCGCCGCAGCAGGGACAGCCCGGCGAGCGCGAGCACCGCGCACCGAACGGGTTTGCGCGAACCGCTCGAGCCCGGAACGCAAATCCTGACGGACTGCTAAACTGAAGCGCTCTCGCACCGCCGCAGGCGGCACTTGCCATCGAACCGTGCGCGGCGCACATTGCCTAATGGGCAGCGCCTTCGATCCGCCGGGCATCGAGCCTGCATGCGAAGACGCTGGGCCATGATGAACAATGCGGACGATACCATCGTAGTTCTGCTGCCGGGCCTGTGGATGCCGGCCTGGGTGATGCTGTTTTTGCAGCGAAAGATCGAGCTTGCCGGGTTTCGTTGCACGCGTTTCGGCTACGCTTCCGCGCGCGCCGGCCTGGAAGAGAATTCGGCGCGGCTGGCAGCGTTCGTGCGCGCCCTGGGCGGTTCTCGCGTCTATCTCGTCGGCCACAGCCTGGGCGGCGTCTTGGCATTGCACGCTACCCGGACGCACGCACTTGGCCAGGTGCGCCGTATCGTGATGATCGGCAGCCCCTGGCGCGACAGCTTCGTCGCGCGTCGGATGTTGCGCTACGCCTTCGGACGCTGGCTGCTCGGCAAGACCGTGCCGCAGTGGCTCGCCTGCGCCAAGCCGCCCGCGCCGCGAGACGTGGAGGTCGGCGCCGTGGCGGGAACCGTGCCATCCGGATTGGGCATGTTGTTCGCGCCTGGAATGCCCCGGCCGCACGACGGCGTGATTCGAGTCGAGGAAACGCCCGTGCAAGGGATGGCCGCCTACATCGAGTTGCGAGTCAGTCACGCCGGTATGCTGCTGTCGCGGCGTGTCGCCGATCGGGTCGGGCGGTTCTTGCTGCACGGCCGCTTCGAACCTGCCGGGCAGGCGCAGTCGGCGCCGGCCGCGGACGAGCGTTACCCGCTCGGGCCCGAGCGGGAATCGCGATGACCGGCTCGATCGCGCGCGCGCTGCGTGGCTTCGTTCCCTGCCTCGCGCTGCCGATGCTGGCGGCCTGCGATACCGCGGGCTATTACATGCAGGCGGTCCGCGGCCAGGCCGAGATGTGGCAGGCGACCCGGCCCATCGAGGTCGTCATTGCCGATCCCGATGCACCCAAGGCGCTCAAGGCGCGCCTCGAGTATGCCATGCGAGTGCGCGAATTCGCCTCCGCTCGGCTCGGCCTGCCGGACAACAGCAGCTATCGCGGCTATGCCGATCTGAAGCGACCCTACGTCGTCTGGAATCTGTTCGCGACCGACGCCTACTCGGTGCGTCCGCGCCAGTGGTGTTTTCCGATCGCAGGCTGTGTCGCTTACAAGGGCTACTTCGCGCGCGCCGAAGCCGAAGCGGCGGCGGCGGAGCTCAAACGCAAGGGCGACGACGTTTTCGTTGGCGGTGTGCCGGCGTACTCCACGCTCGGCTACTTCAACGATCCCGTGCTCAATACCTTCATCCACTATCCTCAGGCGCAGCTCGCCCGGCTGATCTTCCATGAGCTCGCGCACCAGGTCGCCTATGCGCAGGGCGACACCGCGTTCAACGAGTCGTTTGCGGTCACTGTGGAGCGCGAGGGCGTGCGCCGCTGGATGCAAGCGCACGGAAGCGCAGCCGAGCTCGCCGCCTTCGATCGCTCGCAGGAGCGGCGGGCGAGCTTCTATGCGATCGTCTCCAAATACCGCGGCCGGCTCGACCGGCTCTACAACTCGGGGCTGCCGGCGGGCGAGATGGCGCAGAAGAAGGACGCGATATTTGCCGATCTGGAAGCCGAGTACGAGGCGCTCAAGCAATCGTGGGGCGGCTTCAAGGGCTACGACCGATGGCTCGGCCCGAACGCGAACAATGCAAGCCTCGCCTCGGTGGCCGTCTACACCCATCTGGTGCCGGCTTTTCAGGTTTTGCTCGAGCGCTCGGGGGGCGACCTGCCGCGCTTCTACGAAGAGGCGCGGCGTCTTGCCGACATGCCGCCGACGCAACGCCAGGCCATGCTGAACGCGCTCAGGCGGCACGCCGAGCTCACTGCGGCTGACCAGAAAAGCGCCGCTTCGCACTGAGGCGATGCCCACCCCTCGACTATAATTTTCGGCGGCGACGATTGCGCCAGGCATGGCGCCGTTGCAGCGCGCGCACAGGAGGCAGTCGAATGAAGCTCGTAAGCTCGTGCTTTGGCGACAACCAGAAGATCCCGGTCGAATGCGCGTTCTGCGCTCCCGACGCGAAGACGCACGTCACGCTATCGAAAAATCTCAATCCCGATTTGAGCTGGTCCGACCTGCCGGCAGGAACGCGTTCGCTGGTGCTGATCTGCCACGACCGCGATGTGCCGAGCAAGCCCGACGACGTGAACCAGGAAGGGCGCACCATTGCGGCGGCCCTGCCGCGAGTGGATTTCTATCACTGGATACTGGTCGATCTCGATCCGGCCTCGGGGCCGATCCGCAAGGGCGAGTTTTCCGATGCCGTGCAGCCCAAGGGCAAGGGAGGTCCCGCGGGCCCGCGCGGCACGCGCCAGGGCATCAACGACTTTTCGGCCTGGTTCGCCGGTGACAAGGATATGGAGGGCGACTATTTCGGCTACGACGGCCCGTGTCCGCCCTGGAACGACACGATCGTGCATCACTACGTGTTCACCGTCTACTCGTTGGACGTAGCGAAGTGTCCGCTGCAGGGCAACTTCAAGGGCGCGGATGTGCTCAACGCCATCCAGGGGCACGTGCTGGGCTCGGCCGCGCTGAGCGGAATCTATTCGCTCAATCCGGGCGTGAGGGTGTAGCCCGAGCCTTTGCGCGCAAGCCATCGTCGTCGCTGCGCTATCTCGCTTCGCCGGCGCTTGCGGCCCCTTGCCGGCGAGTCAGTACCGTTCTTGCAATCCGCCGCGTTCGATGTCCGCGAGCACGATCGAGATATTGTCGATGCCGCCTTCGTCCATGGCCGCTTCGAACAGCGCCGCCACGGTTCGAACCGGGTCGGAATCCAGACAGCGCGAAATCGCCGCGTCGCTCAGCATGTCGTACAGGCCGTCGCTGCAGATGAGATAGCGGCTGCCTTCGATCAGGGGCAGCTCGACCAGGTGCGGCGCGATCTCGGCCGTGTCGGGGAAGCCGCCGAGACATTGGCTCAACACGCGCGCGGGCAGTCGGCTGAAGAGCAATCCCATGCTGACCGTTTCGCTGTCATCGACGCTCACTTGCTCCACGGCGCCTCGTTCGATCCGATAGATGCGACTGTCGCCGACATTGAACGCGACCAGGCGCTCGGCGCCGGTCACGATGCCGGCGAGTGTGGTGCCCATGCCGTACCAGGGCGGGCAGCGCGCCATCTCTGTGAACAGGAATTGGTTCGTTTCGCGCAGCAGCGCGTCCAGGCCCGCGGCTTCGGGCTCAATGCGGGCGAGGCCCGAAAGTATCGATTCGATCGCCGCCCGGCTCGCGACTTCGCCCGCGGGATGCCCGCCCATGCCGTCGGCCACCAGGCATGCACACGGGGATTCGAGGTTTTGCACCGACAGCCACGGTTGGTCCATCGGCTCGCTCAGGATGCGGCCGCCGACGGCGATGCAATCCTCGTTGCTGCTGCGGCGCAGCCCAACATGCGTCAGTGCGGCGACGCGCAGGCAGAGGCTTGCGGAATCGATCATCGGATACGCTCGTGCGAGATTGGGCAATATTACTACCAGGGGCGATGCGTCCTGAGATCACGATCGCGCGTTGGCTTCGGCCTTCAGCGTTGCATCGCCTCGGACCTTCGTTTGGGGAAGGACAGGTGCAGGCATGTTCTTCCACGCCCCGTCCCCCATTCGCGACCAGCGGGGCGCGGTGTCTTGCGGGTGTTTGCGAGCAGGGAAGCGGCAACCTGCAAGCATTGACGCCGTAAGAATGAGCACGGATCATTCCCTGCCCTGTCATTGCGGAGCTCAACTTGCGTCGCCTCGCCCACATCGTGCTTATGTCGTGGTTGTATCTCGCCGGCGCGCAGGCGTGGAGCGCAATGACCGAACCGTTCCCGGAACTGCAGGCAGCGCAGCGCGCGGCGTGGGAAACGGTCGGCATCCTGGCGCACGGCATGACGGGCAGCGACCCGCGCCGTTTTCCCGGCATCCATGCCTGGTTGAAGGAATACCGCTCGCTCGGCGGGTCCATCGGCAAGCCGCCCCAGAATGCGCCGCTGCCGAAGCTCGACGCCGAGCGGCATGTCTCGCGCAGCCCCGTGTTCTGGCGAGCCTACTTCGAGCAGGCCCCGGGTGATGCTTTCACGCTGCTGTGGCATGGCGCGCTGCTGCTCGGCGGGGGCGAGGCAAGCCGTGCGGCCTACGTGCTGTTGCTCGCGCGCCAGGCGCGGGATACCGAAAAGCCGATTCTCGAAGCGATCGACGGATTGCTGGATCATTCGCAGCTGGTCGTGCAGCGCGGCGCGCAGCGCGTGGCCGAGGCCGCCAAGCTGCACGATGAGGGCAATCCAGCGGCCGCAGCCGCCCGATTGCGCGTGCTCGTCGCGGCGTGGCCCTCCAACGCCTTGGCGCACTACGAGCTGGCCCTGACCGCCGTTTCCCGCCAGTACACCGATGCGGGACGCAAGCCCCCGCCGCGCGCCCGCCTGAGCATCCACACGGATTTCCCGCCCTCGGCCGAAGTGGCGTCGGCATACGCCCGGGCGCGCGCCCACGATCCGCTCCTGATTCGTGCGTATCAGGGCAATGAAACGCCCGCCGGCGACGTGCTGCTCGTGCTGGGCAAGACGGTGCGCCCGTTGTGGGACATCATCGCCCGCGACACCCAAGCCGAAACGCGCGACGAGACGCTATGGCAGCTTGCCGACGCCTTGCAGGACGCCGGCATCGTCGAGCTGTCGTTGACTGCCGGCCAGGCGCTCATCGGGCGCGAGGGGGGCTACGACGACGGCGATCGCAAGTTCATCGCAGAAAACCTGAAGAGCCTTGCGCCCGGCGCCGTCGCGCCGGTGTCGAAGCGTCTCGCGCAGACGCCGGCGCAGTTCATCCGCTTCATCCTGCCGTGAGCCGCGCCATGGCGCGAGCGCCGGCCGAAGAGCGCCGGCCGAAGAGCGCCGGCCGAACGGCATCGGCCTGCATGCCGATGCGCGCACTGCAAGTGAGGGAGAGGGAGCGCAGACTCGCTCAACGGGTGAGCCATGACCGCGCGCGCACGGTGAGCAGGGCGTAGGGAAAAATCCACCACAAAGCGAAGAACGCGAAGTAGGCGTACAGGATGCCGTACACGAAGCGCGCCGAGCGCTCGCTGTAGAGGTAGTACAGCATGTAGAACGAGGCGCCGATGCCGATTGCGACCAGCACCCGCAGCAGCGAGATCGGGTTGCTGATGACCTGCGTAGCGAGCAGCACGAACGCGAGCCAGGCGACGGGATAGCGCAGATTGGTGACGGTCTTCTCCAGCACGCAGAGCAGCATCGGGATCGCAGGCCGGCTCCAGACGATGCGCGCAAAGCGGATCTCCTCGCGCACGTAGCTGCGATCCCAGCGCAGGTACATCTTGCACAGCTTGCTGTACGTTTCGGGCACCAGCGTGTGCACCACGGCGCTGCCTTGGTAGACGCTATCGTAGCCCTCGGCCAGGATCGCGTTGGTGAGTGCGCGGTCTTCGCCGAAGGTGCAGCGTGCACCGAGGAAACGCTGGTGGAGCCAGGTATCCAGCACCTTGTGCACGATCTGAGCGCGGTATGCAGCGAGCGCGCCGGGGCAGCAATAGACCGTGCCGTAGGTCGACTGAACGCTGCGCTGGAAGTCGAAGGAAAGGATGTAGCGCACGTGCAGCATCCGCGGCAGCCAGCCGCGGTCGCGGTTGAATGCGGCCACTTTGCCTGCCACCGCGCCTACCTTCGGGTCGCGGAAGGGCCCGGCCATCGCGGCCAGCGTGCCGGGCTCGATCACGCTGTCGGAGTCGATGGTCACCAGCACCGTACCGCGCGCGCGCCGGAATCCCGCGGCCAGCGCGGCGCGCTTGCCTTGATTGCGCTCGAGCCGATGCGCGCTCACCAGCCCGGGATGGCGTCGCGCTGCGCGCTCGATGTAGTGCCACGTGTCGTCGGTGCTGCCGTCGTCGATCACGAGGATCTCCAGCCGCTCGCGCGGGTAATGCGAATTCGCGACCGATTCGATCGACTGCTCGACCATCGCGCCCTCGTTGTAGGCGGGAATCACCACGGTGAGCATCGGCGCCTCGTCGTAGCTCGCTGCCGGATACGGCCGATAGCAGAACCAGAGCGCGGTACGGATGGTGAGCATGACGACGGCCATCGCCACCCACAACAGGCTCGGGCGCAGGATCGCGGCCTGCCAGTCGCCGCTCGCCATGGCTTCGCGCGCCGGCCGGAACAGCTCGCCGCTCAGCGTGGCATAGACGACCGCCACCAGCCCGATCAGGATCGCGCTGCCGATCAGGATGCGATAGCCGCGGCCCGGGCGCAGCGTCGGCTGATAGGCAACCGGTGCGGAAATGGCCGTAGAAAACGTCGAAGACATCGGAATCCTTCGTTCCAAGCGCAAGGCAGCGCCGAGAGGGATCATGCCCAAAAAGCCTTGCAGGCAGCTTACAGACCGGCAGATTCGAGCTCGAGTTCCGGTAAGGAAACGTAACCACTATGTCGAGCTCGACACATCGCAACCGAATGTGTCGGCGCGCGGAGACAGGATGCGCGGATGCGCTTGCTGCCTTACGCGTGCTGCTTTGCGCGTGCCGCTTCTCGCGGACTACTTCTGGGCTTCGAAGAAGGTGGGCTCGGCCCCGGGCGGAGGCGAGTAGCGGAAGGTCCCGCGCGCGAGGATCGCCGCCTTGCCGCCGTGGTGTTCGATCATGGCGTGCTGATCGGCACGCGCGCGCGCATCGGCCGCTTCGGGATCGACCACGCGCCGCAACGCGGCTTCGCACTCGGCGATCGCATCGGCATACGCCGGGTTGGGCGCAAGGTCGATCCGCTCCCCCGGGTCGGCGAGGAGATCGAACAGCATCGGCACCATGCCGACGTAATGCACGTACTTGTAGCGGCCGTGGCGGATCATGTAGGCCGCGGTCGCTGCGCCGGCCGCATGGTATTCGGACAGCACCGTCCGGTCGGGCATGTAGCCATCCGCGATCTCGATCAACGAGTGCCCGGGGTAGCCGGCAACGCTGCCGCGCGCGTTCAATCCGACCGACTGCAAGAGCGTGGGATAGACGTCGACCAGGCTCACCGGCGCGTCGGTCGCATTCGCTTGCGGGATGCCGGAACCGGCGAGGATCATCGGCACGCCGGCCGATTCCTCGTACATCGTCGACTTGCCCCACAGCCCGCGCGTGCCGAGGTTGTCGCCGTGGTCGGACGAATAGAGGATGCGCGTGTTGGATTCCAGTCCCGCGGCCGCTACCGCGCGCAGGATCTTGCCGACGTTGTCGTCGAGAAAGCTCACCAGGCCGAAGTAGGCTGCGAGCGCGCGCTGCAGCATCGCCTCGTCGAAGGCTTCGTCGTAGCACAGGCAGCGGCGCATCGCATCGATGAACGGGTGAACGGGGCGCTCGTCGCGCGCATACATCGCCGGGCGCGGCAGCGTCCGGCCCGCATAGAGATCGTAGAACTCGGCCGGTGCGATCAGCGGGAAGTGGGGCGACACGAACCCCACGTACAACACCCAGGGTTGGTCGCGGTGGCGAGGCGCCTCGCGCTCGAGCCAGCGGCACGCGGCAGTGGCGATGTCGCGGTCGTAGCGCGTGTACTCGGATTCGCCTGGCCCGGCCTCGGGCCCGAGCTTGCGCGAGCCGGCACGCACCGGAAGCTCGTCGCGGATGAGGCCCAGCAGGTCGCCCACCCCGTTGACGATATGCAGCGGCAGGATCTCTTCGTCGAACCCGTTGCGCCCGGGCTCGGAGGACTGATAGTGAAGCTTGCCGATCGAAACGCAGCGGTGGCCCGCCGCCATCAGGCGCTGACCCCAGCTCGGCGGATCGCCACGATAGGCGATGGCGTTGTCCCAGCAACCGGTCCTGTGCACGTACTGGCCGGTCGCGAGGCTGGCGCGCGCCGGCACGCAGATCGGGCAGTTGGTATAGGCGGCGTCGAACCGGGTGCCGCGGCTTGCCAGGGCATCGAGGTTCGGCGTGCGCACCAGCTCGTGGCCGTAGCAGCCGAGCGTGCGCTTGTTGTGCTCGTCGGAGAGAATGCAGATGAAGTTGGTTGCTTGCATCGTGCTACGGGCTCATGGCGCCCGCGGCGCCGGGCTCGGTGGCCGCAAAGGTAACACGCCTGGAGGCTTCATCGGTCCATCGAACGGCTCGCGCGGGGCGCTCAATCGACTTTCAAGTGGGCAGCCTTGATGACTTTCGCGTACTTGGCGATGTCGGCAGCCAGCATGGCGCGGAAGGCCTCGGGCGTCTCGGTGACGGTGTCGTCGGTGCCGAGCTTCGCCATCTTGTCCTTCATGTCGGGTGACTTGAGCGCGGCCTGAACCGTTGCGTGAATCTTGCGCACGATCTCGGGCGGCGTTCCTGCGGGCGCGAACATGCCGTACCAGCTGCCCACCTGATAGCCCTTCAAGCCGGATTCGTCCAGCGTCGGCACGTTGGGGAGCACCGGGCTGCGCTTGAGCGTGGTCACCGCGATCGCGCGCAGCCGCCCGGCGGCCAGGTAAGGCAGAACGGTGGGCGTGCTGTCGAACGACAGCGGCACGTGACCGGCGATCAGGTCCGCGACCGACTGTCCCGAGCCCTTGTAGGGAACGTGCTGCATGTCGACTCCGGTCATCAGTTTGAAGAGCTCGCCCGCGAGGTGCGGGGGCGTGCCGTTGCCGGCCGAAGGGAACTTGAGCTCGCCCGGTTTCGCCTTGGCAGCCGCGATCACGTCCTTCACCGAATGGGCCTTGACGCTCGGGTGCACCACCAGCACGTGCGGCACCGAGCCCACGAGCGAGATCGGCGCGAAATCCTTCGCCGGGTCGTACGGCACCTTGAACAGGCTCGGTGCGATCGCGTTCGAGCTCAGGTGACCCATGAGCAGAGTGTAACCGTCGGGATTGGCGCGCGCGACCAGCGTGGCGCCGATCGTGCCGGTCGCACCGATGCGATTGTCGATCACGATTTGCTCATGCCACGCTTCGGTCAGCTTCGGCGCGATGATGCGGGACATGATGTCGGTGCCCCCGCCGGGCGGGAATCCCACGATCATGCGCACCGGGCGATCGGGATAAGTGTCGGCGGGGCTGGCGGCAAATCC
>JBOIEI010000385.1:0-6214 GCA_050741055.1 Burkholderiales bacterium
GCGTGGACGAGCGGCTGTTGCAGCGCGCGATCGACATCGAAATCTCGATCGGCGATTACGTGCTCTCGGGCGGCGAGTTGCCGGCCATGGTGCTCATGGATACGATCATTCGCCAGCTGCCCGGCACGTTGGGCGATCCGGAATCGGCGCTGCAGGACTCGTTCGTGAACGGGCTGCTCGATTGCCCGCACTACACGCGGCCCGAGATTTACCAGGGCCAGCGGGTGCCCGAGGTGCTGCTGTCGGGCCATCATGCCGTGATCGAGCGCTGGCGCATGAAGCAGGCGCTGGGTCGTACATGGCAGCGGCGGCCGGGTCTGTTGGCGCGGTTGGAATTGACCGAGATGCAGGCACGGTTGCTGGACGAATTCAAACAGGAACAGCAGGCCGCCGTATCGATCGCCTGACGAAGCGGCCAAATTGACCAAACAAGCCGGGCAAGGAGCGAACAGCATGAACCTCATCGAGCAACTCGAACGCGAAGAGATAGCGCGTCTCGGCAAGACCATTCCCTCGTTCGCCCCGGGCGACACCGTGGTCGTGAACGTAAACGTCGTGGAGGGCGAGCGCAGGCGGGTCCAGGCGTACGAAGGCGTGGTGATCGCCAAGCGCAACCGAGGCCTGAGCTCGTCGTTCATCGTGCGCAAGGTCTCTTCCGGTGAAGGCGTGGAGCGCACCTTCCAGACGTATTCGCCGCTGATTGCCAGCATCGACGTCAAGCGCCGCGGCGAAGTGCGGCGCGCGAAGCTCTATTACCTGCGCGAGCGTTCCGGCAAGTCGGCGCGGATCCGCGAAAAGCTCAATGTTCAGCGCGAGGTCGAAGTTCTGCCGCCGGCCGAGGCGCCGGCAGCGCCCGCCGCCGACGCACCTGCCGCCGGTTAGCGAGCACCGGATCAAAAAGGGCGACCCAGGTCGCCCTTTTTGTTGTCGTGCACCCGCGCCCTCCCGCTGCTGGCTAGCCGCTACGTCGCGCGCATGAGCACGGTTTGCCGTCTCGGCCTGATGCTGCTCGCAGCAGGGCTTTCGGCAACGTCCTGGGCGCAGCTTTCCCACATCGAAGACGTGCGCGCAGAAGACGTGCGCGCCATAGCGGCTGCCGGCGCCGTCGAGCTCGCGCTGGAGCGCGTCGAGCGCAGCCAGCCGCCCCGGAGCGCCGATCCCGGCTGGGCCGAGTGGGAGCTGGCGCGCCTCGATCTTCTATCCCGCAGGCAGCGCTATGCCGATGTCCTGGCGCGAGTGAAGACGCACGCTCCGGATGCCGGGGATTCGCAGCTGCGCGCTTCCTTGCTCAACGTGGCGGCAGGCGCGGCGGTCGCTCTCGGCCGCTTCGAGCAAGCACGCGGCTTGCTCGTTCAGGCCTTCGTCCATACCGAAAAAATGAGCGCCGGGGATTACCGCGCTGCGCGTCTCACGGCGATCGACGCCTATCTGGGCGAAGGGCGGGCCGACCCAGCCTATCTCGCCATGCTGCGCTTCCGCCAGGATTTCGCGCCGTTGCAACCGGCCGAGGTCGAACGCTTCGTCGCCGGACTGCTTGCCGTCGGCCGTGCCGACGAAGCCGCCCAATGGCTGGCGCAGCTCGGCCCGGACTCCCCCCGTGGCGCGATGCTACGGCTTCGCGCCGGCTTGATTCAGCCTGCCGCGGCTGCGGCGCAGGCGCGGGCGCTGCTCGCCAAGGGCGTGATCGAGCCCGGCTGGGCGCTCTTGTCCGCGGCCGGGCGCGCGGCCGCCGACCCCGAAATCGAGCTCGAAGTGCTGGAAGGCCGGCTCAATGTGTTCGCCATTACAGCGTCCTCGCAGGCGGATTCGGTCGCGGCGTTGTGGAAGGCATACGTGCAAGTCGCGGAACGCGCCGCCAATGCCGCGCAGCTGCTGACGGGCGACGACGCGCAATGGGCGCAAGCGGCCAGCCGCATGCGACCGAAGCGGCCCCGCATCGCGCGGGCGCTGACGGCATCGCTTGTCGTGAATGCGCGCACGCCCGCGGCGCGCGTCCGGGCGCAGTCGCAGCTGCTCGCCTGGCTGCGGGATGCGGGGCTGGCCCGCACCGCTTGGCGCCTGTTTTCCGATGCGAACCGGTTTCCTGTAGCACAAATGGACTCGCAAGTGCGCTTCGAGCTGGGCATGCTCGCCGCCGAGGTGGGCGAAGCCGCGTCTGGCATTCGCTACTGGCAAGGGCTGCCGCCGATGGAGGGCATGGGCCCAAGCCAATGGCAGGCACGAAATCTCGCGCTTCTGCTGCAGGCGGGAATGATCCCGCAAGCGCTGAGCCTTGCCGGCGGCGCGTTGGAAGCGAAGCCGCGGCTGGATGCCGAGAGCGTGCGCCGGATTACGCTCGCTGCTTCGGATGCCCTGGACTTCGGCCATGCCGAGGCGGCCCGGATCGTGTTCCAGGGACTCCTGGCGCACGTCGACGATGTGCAACAACGCGCCGCTGTTCTCACCGGGCTCGCGCGCGCGCACGAGTCGGGCGGCGATCCGCGCGCGGCGGCCGAGGCGTACCTGCTCGCGGCCGTCTCAGCCAAGGATCCCCACGATCCGGCCGCGCTCGCGGCGCGTGAGGCCGCGGCCGCCAATCTCCTGCGCGCCGGCTTGCGTGCCGATGCCCGCGCCGTATTCGAATGGATTGCGCGTAACGCCCGCTCGGCCGACGCGAGGCAGGCCGCCGAACGCAGGCTCTCGCGGCTTTGATCGCGCCGGGCGCCGCGCGCGTGGCGTCCGCTACTGCTTCACGAGGTCGTTCACGTACTCATGCGCGGTGGTATCGACCAGGCTGTAGCGCAACTCGACGGGCCGGTCGTGATAGGTGTAGGCAATGCGCGCGATGCGAAGCAGCGGCGTTGCGTCGGGCACCGCGAGCAGGCGGGCGCTCTCCGGGTCGGCCAGGGTGGCGCCCAGGCGCTCGGAGATGCGAATCACGCTGATGCCATAGCGCGCCTGGTACAGGCCGTAGATGGTTCCGTCCCGTTCACCGAAGCCCGCTTCGTCGAGGCCTGGAACGAACTGCGCGGCAATGACGATGTCGTCGATGACTACGGGGTCGCCCGCCAGGCGCAGCAGGTTTCGTATGCGCAGTACCCGCTCGCCGCGAGCGATCGCGAGCCTGGCTGCCTCGTCGGCGTCCGCGCGCCCGCGGTCGAAGGCGAGCAGCTCGATCTCTGGTGTTTCCTTGCGGCCATCGCGGCCCGCGATGTGGAAGAAGTAGAACAGCGTCCGGTCGGGCGTGTGCGCGGCGACGAAGGTGCCGCGTCCCTGCTGGCGCAGGAGGATCTTCTCGGCCACCAGCTCATCGATCGCCTTGCGTACGGTGCCGAGCGAAACACCGAAGCGCTCGGCCAGGCGCGACTCGCTCGGAATCGCCTGGCCTGGACGCCATTCGCCCGCCATGAGACCCTGCGTGAGGCGCAGCTTCACGCCCTTGTACAGCGGCTGGCCGCCGGGTTTAGCGGCGAGCAGCTGGGCTTCGTTGGCGATGTTCATGGTGACGGCTATGGTAGCACCGCGGGGCGCGAGGTCATATAGGTCATCTAGTTGACTTCGCTCGAGGCGCTGGCTTACCATCGCACGCATCCATAATCGAAGCCTTCAAAGCCGGAACGCGCCATTCAGGGTTCGTCCGCCTCGTGCAATCTGCCTGCCGCGTGCGCTATTCCGAAGGAGCAACGATGATTCATTTCCTGGTTCACGATAAGAAGGACACCGTCGGCGTCATCGTGGTCGAGAACATCAAGGCCGGACAGGAGCTCACCGGCTGGGTCATGGAGGGCGATTCGACCGTGCACGTCAAGGCCCTGAACGACATCCCGATCGGCCACAAAGTCGCCACGCAGCCGATCAAGAACGGCGACACGGTCATCAAGTACGGTCATGACATCGGCAAAGCGGTGGCCAACATGAAGGTGGGCGAGCACTGCCACGTCCACAATCTCAAGACCAAGCGCTGGTAGCAACCCGCGGCTCGCTGCGAAGCGCGAGCCCGATCACTTCGAGCGAGGCTTAAGCCATGATATCGAGCAAGACGACTTTCCGCGGCTACCGGCGCGAAAACGGCCGCGTGGGCGTACGCAACCATGTGATCATCCTGCCGGTCGACGATCTGTCGAATGCGGCCTGCGAAGCGGTGGCCCACAACATCAAGGGCACGCTGGCCATTCCGCACCCCTACGGCCGGCTGCAGTTCGGCGCCGACCTGGAGCTGCATTTCCGCACGCTGATCGGTGCGGGCTGCAATCCGAACGTCGCTGCGGTGGTCGTGATCGGCATCGAAGACGGCTGGACGCAGCGTGTCGTCGAGGGCATCGCCAAGACCGGCAAGCCGGTGACCGGTTTCGGCATCGAACTGCACGGCGACCACGACACGATCTTCCGCGCCTCCAAAGTCGCCAAGGAATACGTGCAGTGGGCGTCCGAATTGCGGCGCGAGGACTGTCCCATCGGCGAGCTGTGGGTGTCGACCAAGTGCGGCGAGTCCGATACGACCTCCGGTTGCGGCTCCAATCCGACCGTGGGCAATGCATTCGACAAGCTCGATCCGCTGGGCGTGACCATGTGCTTCGGCGAGACCACCGAAATCACCGGCGGTGAGCTGATCGTCGCGGAGCGCTGCGCGACACCCCAAGTGCGCGAGCGCTTCATGAACATATTCAATCGCTACCAGGAAGTGATCGAGCGGCACAAGACGAGTGACCTGTCCGACTCCCAGCCCACCAAGGGCAACATCGCCGGGGGGCTCACCACCATTGAGGAGAAGGCGCTCGGCAACATCCAGAAGATCGGCCACAAGTGCAAGGTGATCGGCGTGCTCGACAAGGCCGAGGAGCCGACCGGCCCGGGCCTGTGGTTCATGGATTCGTCGTCCGCGGCTGCCGAGATGGTGACGCTGGTGGCCGCCGCGGGCTACGTGGTGCATTTCTTCCCGACCGGACAGGGCAACGTGATCGGCAACCCGATCCTCCCGGTCATCAAGCTCTCCGCGAATCCGCGCACCTGCCGCACGATGAGCGAGCACATCGACCTCGACGTCTCCGGGCTGCTGCAGCGGGAGAAGAACATGGACCAGTGCGGCGACGAATTGCTCGAGATCATGCTGCGCACCTGTAACGGGCGCTTGACGTGCGCCGAAGCGCTCGGACATCGGGAGTTCGTGCTCACCCGACTGTACGAAAGCGCCTAGTGCGGTGGATCGTAAGTTCGTCTTAATTCGTCGTTCCCGCGCAAGCGGGAATCCAGAACGAGACTTTGCCTGGACCCCCGCGTTCGCGGGGCTGACGGACTTCTGACTCAGCACACTAGGGAGCGCGTCATCCTTGGATCACCGGCGCTGCGACCGGGCTCGGGTTTACGTGACATGAGCACTCTCAAGGTCAAGGTCTGGCGAGGACGCGAACAAGGCGCCTTCCAGGATTTCGAAGTGCCGCGGCTCGAGAGCCAGACGGTTCTCGACGTCGTCACGCACGTCCAGCGCGCGCTCGATCCCACGCTGTCGTATCGCTTCGCCTGCCGTGTCGGCATGTGCGGCTCGTGCGCGATGAGCGTAAACGGTCGCGCGCGCTGGACCTGCCGCACGCACGTCGACCAGGTGATCGAGAACGACACGCTGGAGGTCGCTCCGCTCAAGAATCTGCCGGTCATCAAGGATCTGGTGACCGACATGAGCGAGTTCTTCGACAAGTGGGCGCGCTCGCGCGGGCAGTTCCAGCCGACGGCAACCCGCAAGGACGAGTTTGCGCGCGTGCAGCCCGACTCCAAGGAACGCAGCCAAGTCGATGCCGGCATCGAGTGCATCGGTTGCGGCGTGTGCTATGCCTCGTGCGACGTGGTCAGTTGGAACCCCGACTATCTCGGTCCCGCCGCGCTGAACCGCGCCTGGACATTGGTGAACGACGTGCGCGACGGCGCTCGCGACGAGCGGCTCGCCGCGGTGGCGGGCGACGCCGGCTGCCACGCCTGCCATACCCACATGAGCTGCACCGAGCGCTGTCCGAAGAAGATTTCGCCGACGGCAGCGATCGCGGGATTGAAACGAGCGACCCTGGGTGCCTTGCTCAAGGGCCGCATCTGAGCGCGATGCCTCGCCTGTCCGCAGACAAAGCGACTTTCTCCAACGCGCAACCATGAGCCCACGCTCGCAGGCTTACCTTTGGGCGGCGCAGCGCGTGAGCGCCATGGTGCTCGCGCTGTGCGTGTTGGTGCACCTGCTGACGCTGATCTACGC
>JBOIEI010000386.1:0-2354 GCA_050741055.1 Burkholderiales bacterium
CCGCCGGCAGCCCGAACGCATCCCAGCCCATCGGCTGCAGCACGTTGTAGCCGCGCATGCGGTAGTAGCGCGAGAGTACGTCGCCGATGGTGTAGTTGCGCACGTGACCCATGTGCAGCCGCCCGGACGGGTAGGGGAACATGGAGAGGCAATAGAACTTGGGCCGGCTGCCGTCCTCGACGACATGGAACGAGTTGCGGCTCGCCCAGAATTGCTGAGCGGCAGACTCCACGTCCTTGGGGCGGTAATGCGCTTGCATGGGGGTCTCGGCGGGCGGTCGCCAGGCGACAAAACAAAAAATTATACTGCAACCCCTCCGGCGGCCTTTTCGCCTCTGGCGGCCTCTTCGCCTCTGGCGGCCTCTTCGCCTCTGGCGGCCTTTTGAACGCCGGCCTGTATCCGGTCGCGGCGTGCGCGCGTATATCGATCTGCCTTGCGGCTTTCGTGCGCCTGGCCCAGACTGCGCGCGTTTGGCTACGCCGTGCCCTCGCGCGGTTGCCTTGTCCGCGCATGGTGTCGGACGCGGGCCTTGTCCGCGCATGGTGTCAGGTGCGGGCCTTGCCCACGCATCGTGTAAGGGGCGGGCCTTGCCCGCGGATCGTGTTAGGCCGCGCAACCGTTGCCCGGGAGCTTCGGATGGTCCGATTGGTCGTTGCTTTGCTGCTGCTATTCGCGCTCGGCCTTGCGCCCGCGGCCGCTCAGCCGTCGGCCGCGCAGCCATTCATCGAGGCCGTCCAGTCGCCGGCCTGGGTGGAACGCTCGGGCGTGCGCGAGCCGCTCGCAGTCGGCATGGTGCTGCGAAACAGCGACCGGGTGGTAAGCGGGGCGGACGCGCGCATCGTCCTGCGCATGCCCGAAGGCAGCCTGATAAAGCTCGGCAGCCAGGCTCAGCTCGCGCTCGACCGGCTTAGCGTGCAACGCGAGCCCGAAGGCACGCTCGTCACCGCGGCGCTCGAGGTCCTGCGCGGCGCGTTCCGTTTCACCACCCAGGCGGCCGCGCGTTTCCGCGGCCGGCGTCAGATCGACGTGCGCATCGCCACCCTCACCGCCGGCATTCGCGGCACCGATCTATGGGGCAAGGCCGCCGAGGAGCGCAACATCGTGTGCCTGATCGAGGGCCGGATCAGCGTGCAGCGAGGGACCGAGGCCGCGTTCGTCATGGATGAGCCGCTGTCGTTCTATATCGCGCCGAAGAATGCGCCGCCTCTGCCGGTGCAGCCGGTCCCGCCGGAGCAGTTGCAGAAGTGGGCCGTGGAGACTGAGATGCAACCCGGCGCAGGCGGCGCGCGCCGCAACGGGCGCTGGCGGGTCGACCTGGCGCTTGCGCGCACGCAGGCCGAGGCCCTGGCCTTGTACGACCGGCTGCGCGAGGCGGGCTATCCGGCGCAGATCCGCCCGGTGAAGGATGCCGAGGGCTACTCGTATGCCGTCGGAATCCGGCACCTGGCGAGCGAAGTCGAAGCCGCGGGGCTGGCTGCGCGCCTGAAAGACATGCCCGGGGTGACGCAGGCTCGCATCGGCGGAAGCTAGTGTCCTGCGTCGGGTACAAGTCGCGATGCGTGCATCGTGGCGTCTCTCCCGGAGGGAGAGGGGAGTGATGGCGCCTGCGGCTCGAGCTGCGGCTGCGGCAACTGGACATCGACACACGCGCCGGCGCCGGCGTTGTTGCTTGCGCGGATCGTGCCGCCGTGCGCAGCGACGATCCGCTTGCAAATCGCAAGGCCCAGGCCGGTGCCGCCCGTGCCGCTGACCGTCTTCGAGCTCTGCACGAATTCGTCGAAGATGGACTCCAGCTCCTCGGGCGGGATGCCGATCCCTTCGTCCGACACACTCAAGGCCACCACGCTTGCGCCGGCTGTGGGGCTTCGCTCGATACGGACGTCGATGGCGCCGCCGTCGGGGCTGTAGCGGATCGCGTTGGCGATCAGGTTGCGCAGCACCTGGCGCATGCGCTCGCCGTCCAGCCAGATCTTTTCCGGCTCGCAGGCGGCATGGATGCGCAGCGCATGGCGGCCGTCGTGCAGCAGCGGCTCGAGCTCCTCGGCGACCGAGCGCACCAGCGTGCTGCCCGAGATCCATTCGGGCTGGATCAGGGCCCGGACCGATTCGAGCTTGGACAGGTCGAGCAGGTCGTTCAGGAGCTTCAGCAGGCGGTTACCGCTCGCCTCGATGCGCTGGAAGTAGTCGCCAAGGCGGCGCGAATCGAGCTCGGCATGGCGCGTCGCGCCCAGATGCGCGAAGCTCAGGATCGCGTGCATGGGTGTGCGCAGCTCATGCGACATGTTGGCGAGGAACATCGACTTGCTCTTGTTCGCCCGTTCGGCCATCACCCGCGCCGCCTCGGCATCCTGCAT
>JBOIEI010000387.1:0-3625 GCA_050741055.1 Burkholderiales bacterium
GGCGGCATGGTGCCCGGGAGCGAGGCGGCGGTGTGCAAGACGATTTTCCAGGAAGGGTTGCGCATCCCGCCGGTGAGGATCGTGCGCGCGGGCGAGCCCGATCGCGATCTGATCGAGCTGATCCTGCTCAATTCGCGCACGCCGCAGGAGCGAAGCGGCGACCTGAAAGCCCAGTTCGCCGCCAACGTGGTCGGCATGCGGGCCGTAAGCGGCTTGCTGCAACGCTACGGCGTGGCGCAAGCCGAGGCCATCATCGCGGCCTACCTCGACTTCACCGAGCGCCGCTTCCGCGCGGCGATCGCACGCCTGCCGCGCTCGCAGTATTCGGCGGAGGACTATCTCGATGGTGATGCCGAGGGCAGCCGCACGCAGATCAAGCTCACGCTGACGATCGGCGAAGGGCAGCTCCATTTCGATTTCGCCGGCTCGGGTCCCCAGCTCGGAAGCGCCCGCAACATCCCGCACCGGGCATTGCTCGCCACCGTGTACACGGTGGCGAAGAGCCTGCTCGACCCGGACGTGCCCGCCAATGCGGGCTACTATCGCACCCTGTCGGTTGCGACCGAGCCGGGAACCGTCGTCGGTCCGGCGCCGCCTGCCGCGGTCGGCGCGCGCTCGATCTCCTGTGGCGTGCTGGGCGACGTCATCGCCGCCGCGCTGTCGCAGGCGATGCCGGAGAAAGCGCTGGCGCGCAGCGGCCCGCATCACCTCATCGTGCTCTCGGGCACCGATCCACGCCGCGGCGAGTTTTTCGTCAATTACGAAACCGTCGCCGGCGGCATGGGGGCGAGGCCTTATCGCGACGGCGTCGACGCGGTGCGCGTGCACGCTTCCGGCGCGTCGAATCTTCCGGTTGAAGCGTTGGAGCACGCCTATCCGTTTCGCGTCGAGCGCTACGCGTTGTGGGACGATTCCGGCGGCGCGGGCACGTATCGCGGCGGCATGGGCGTAGTGCGCGACTATCGCATCCTCGCCGACGACGTGACGGTGAGCCTCTCCTCGGAGCGCCAGCATGTGCCGGCCGAGGGGCTGGCGGGCGGCCGGGCAGGGCGCGCGGGCGAGTTCGTGTTCAATCCCGGGGCAGCCGACGAACGCAAGCTTCCGTCCGCCGCGGGCGAGGTGGCGCTGCCGCGGGACAGCGTGTTGCGTATCGCAACGCCAGGGGGCGGCGGTTGCGGCGATCCGGCCGGGCGCGATACCGATGCGCGCCGGCGCGACCAGCTGGAAGAGCGGATTGCCAAACATTAGCGACGAGGCGAGGCTCATGACGACCGAACTGACGCAAGCGCATCGCGACTTCCCGGCGACCGAACGCTGGACCTACATGGACGTCTCGGCGCGCGGCCTCCTGCCGCGCTTCGCGCGCGATGCGCTGGTCGCGCATCTGGACGAGCGCATGTACGCCGAGCTCGACAAGTACGGCTACTTCGACATGATCGAGCGCGTGCGCGGCCGTTTCGCGCAGCATCTGCACGCATCCGCCGACGAGATCGCGTTCACCAAGAACGTCACCGAAGGCCTCGCCGCCATTGCGGCCTCGATCGACTGGCGCTCCGGCGACAACGTGGTCGTCTGTCCCGAGATCGAGCATCCGGCCAACGTCTACGCCTGGCTCAACCTGCAGCGCCGCGGCGTGGAGATTCGCATGGTCGCCCCGCGCGCCGGGACGTTGCCAGTGGACGAAGCGATCTCCCGCATGGATGCCCGCACGCGGGTGGTGACCTGCGCGACGGTTTCGTTTGTGCCGGGATTCCGCACCGATCTCGCGACGCTGGGTGCGGCCTGCCGCGAACGCGCCGTCCTGCTGGTGGTCGATGCGGCGCAATCGGTGGGCGTGCTCGACAACGACGTCGCCAGTCTCAACATCGATGCACTTGCGGCCTCGACACAGAAGGGGCTGCTCGGACTCTACGGCATGGGCTTTCTCTACTGCCGGCGTGAGGTCGCGGACCGATTGCAGCCCGCGTACCTGTCGCGCTTCGGCGTCGATCTGGGCGATGCGTCCGAAGCCGATCTCGGCAGCTTCGAGTATCGGCTGGCCGGCGGGGCGCGGCGCTTCGATCTCGGCAATTACAACTTCACGGCCGCGGCGAACGTCGAGGCCAACCTGGAATATCTGGCGGGATTCGGCCAGGAGGCGATCGAGAGCTACGTGCTGGGGTTGTCGCATAGGCTCGCGCGCGGCCTGCTCGCGCTGGGACTGCCGGTGAACGGCGGCGAGCCGGGACCGCATCTCGCGCACATCGTTACGGTGGGCGAAATCAGCCAGGGCGGGCACGATTCCACCGGCGATGCGCGCATGCAGTCGTTGCACGATCATCTGGCCGAGCACCGGGTGAAGCTCTCGATCCGGCGCGGGGTGCTGCGGCTCTCGCTGCATCTCTACAACACCGACCGCGACGTCGACCGCGTGCTGGAGCTTGCTGCCGAGTGGTCGCGTCGCGCCGCCTGAGCCGTGCCGCCTGAGCCGCGCATGGATGTTCGTTACGTCGATGCCGCCGACGGATCGACCTACCCGGTCGAGCGCCCGCTATGGCGCTCTCCCGGCGGCAGTCACCTCAACCTGACGCCCGGCGCGGGCCTGCGCCGCGGCGACATCGATGCGGGCTGCCGGTCGGCGTGGCGCTATGCCGCTGCCATACGGGTCGAGCGCGCCGGCGCGGTGAGCATGGGCGAGGGCTGGACGCCGCTCATCGACGCACGCTGGGACGGCATCGCGCTCCGGGCGAAGCTTGAATTCATGATGCCGACCGGGTCGTTCAAGGACCGCGGCATGACGGTGATGATCTCGTATCTGAAGCGCCAGGGCATCGCGCAGGTGCTGGAGGATTCGTCCGGCAACGCGGGCGCTTCGCTCGCGGCTTACGCGGCGGCGGCCGGCATGCAGGCGCGCATCCTGGTGCCGGAAACGGCTTCGTATCCGAAGATCGTGCAGATGGCGGCGAGCGGCGCCGACGTGGTCACGATCGCGGGAACGCGCCAGGACGTGGCCGATGCAGCCCTGGCCATGTCGAGTGAGATCTTTTACGCGAGCCACAACTGGCAGGCGTTCTTCGCCGAGGGCACCAAGACGCTCGCCTACGAGCTGTGGGAGCAGCTCGGGTTTCGCGCTCCGGACAACGTCGTGGTGCCGCTGGGCTACGGCGCGAATGTGCTGGGTTGCGATCACGGCTTTCGCGAGCTTCTGAGCAACTCCGAGATTGAAGCGTTGCCGCGCGTGTTCGGCGTGCAGGCAGCCAACTGCGCGCCGTACTTCCATGCGTTCGCCGCGGGTGAAGAGCGGCTCGTGCCGACCAAGATCAGGGCGACCGTCGCCGAAGGCATCGCATCGTCGAAGCCCACGCGCGTGCGCGAAGTCTTGCGCGCTGTGCGCGATTGCGGCGGCTCGATTGTCGCGGTGAGCGAGGACGAGATCGGCGCTGCGCTGGCACAGCTCGCACGACAGGGGATTTATGTCGAGCCGACTTCGGCAGCGGCAGCCGCCGGACTCTCGCAGCTCATCGCCAGCGGCGCCATCACGCCGCAGCAGACTACCGTGCTCGTGCTAACCGGATCGGGGCTCAAGGCGGGCGAGCGCATCGGCGAACTGCTCGATCTGCGTCCCCGGCGCATGCCTGCGTGAGTC
>JBOIEI010000388.1:0-6221 GCA_050741055.1 Burkholderiales bacterium
TGCGCGAATCCGAGCAGCATCGTCATCATCTTCTCGACCTGCTTCAGTCCGCTCGGCTCCTCGGCGCCAATGCGGTTGATGAGCCCGAACAAGGTTTCCTCGATGAACTCGATCAAGCCCTCGTACATCTGTGCCTTGCTGGCGAAGTGCCGGTACAGCGCCGCTTCGGAGACTTCCAGGCGCGCGGCCAGGGCCGCGGTGGTGATCTTCTCCCAGCGCGGCGCCTCCAGCATACGCGCGAGCATATGCAGGATCTCGACCCGTCTCTGACCCGGTTTCCTGCCCGGCATCGTTGTTGTCTCCCTCTCGCGCTGTGCCGAACGCCGCAGCGTCGCTTGGTCGGCCGCCCGTTCAGCGCATCCGCTGCCCGGCGCGCTGCAAGCCACGGATATTGCGCACCGTTACGTCGACATACGCCGGCGCGTTGTGCGCGCGGCTCACCCAGACCGTTCGCATACCGAGCTTCTTCGCGGTACGCAGGTTCTCGAGCGTGTCTTCCACCATGATACATTGGCTGGGCGCCAGCCGGTTCCGGCGCAGCACGCGCAGAAACCCGTAGGCGTCGGGCTTCGGCCGGAAGCGCGTGTTCTCGATCGAGCACAGGTCGTCGAACAGGTCCGAGATCCGCAGCGCCTTGAGCACGGCGCGCGCATAGTGGGCCGGGGCGTTTGAAAACACGATGCGCCGCCCCCGCAGCCGCTTGAGCGCATGCCGCAATCCCGGCTCCTTGCGCAGGATCTCCTCCAGATGCGTGAAGCGGTGCGTCTCGAGCAGGAAGTGGCGCGGATCGGTGCCGTGGTGGCGCATGAGCCCCAGCAGCGTCGCGCCGTAGCGGCGCCAGTATTCCACCCGCAGCTCCCCGGCTGCGTGCTCGTCCAGACCGAGAGCCGTCTGCAGGTAGGCGGTCATGGCGCGATTCATCTGCGGGAAGATGTGCGCGCGGGCGTCGTGCAGGGTATTGTCGAGATCGAAGATCCAGGTACGCACGCGGCACCTCCGAACCGGCAGATGTGAATCAACCGCCAAGCCGTCGGTGCCTGGCGTCGATTCGCTTTGCGGTCGATCCCCGCAAGCGGGGCGCCTCATGAACCGTCGAGCAAGCTGAACCGTCGGAGCAGCGGCGCCTGGCGCCATTCGACTTGCGGTCGATCCCCACTTCGTGGGGCCCCTCGCCCGGGAGTCTCATGTCGCCCCCCTCGCCCAGGAAGCTCACGCCGCCTCCGCGCGGAAGTCAGCGGGAGCGGATCAGCGTGCCCACGCCCTGATCGGTGAGGATCTCCAGCAGCACCGCGTGCTCCACGCGCCCGTCGATGATGTGCACGCTGTTGACGCCGCTGCGCGCGGCATCGAGCGCGGCGCTGATCTTGGGCAGCATGCCGCCCGAGATGGTGCCGTCCTCGAACAGCTCGTCGATGCGCCGCGGCGTCAGGCCCGTGAGCAGGTTGCCCTGCTTGTCGAGCACACCGGCGGTGTTGGTCAGGACGATCAATTTCTCGGCTTTGAGCACCTCGGCGAGCTTGCCGGCCACCAGGTCGGCGTTGATGTTGTAGGTCTCGCCGTTGGCGCCGGCGCCGATCGGTGCAATCACCGGGATGAAGTCGGCGGAATCGAGCAGCGCCACGATGGCCGGGTCGATGCTCTCGATCTCACCCACCTGGCCGATGTCGATCCACGCTTCGGCCTTGTCCTTGTCGGGCACCAGCATCTTGCGCGCGCGAATGAAGCAGCCGTCCTTGCCGGTCAGGCCGACCGCGCGCCCGCCGTGATGGTTGATGAGACTTACGATCTCCTTGTTGACCGCGCCGCCCAGCACCATCTCCACCACATCCATGGTTTCGCTGTCGGTGACGCGCATGCCCTGGACGAACACGCCCTGCTTGCCCAGGCGCTTCAGCAGCTCGTCGATCTGCGGGCCGCCGCCGTGCACCACCACCGGATTCATGCCCACCAGCTTCAGCAGCACCACGTCGTGCGCGAAGCTCTGCTTCAGCTTCTCGTCGGTCATCGCGTTGCCGCCGTACTTGATGACGATGGTCTTGTCGTGAAAGCGCCGGATATAGGGAAGCGCTTCGGCCAGTATGGCCACCTTGTGCTGCGCGCTGCTTGGCTCGATTGCCATGGCGATGGGAAACGGGGCGGGAGGACGGGGGCGACCATTGTACCGCCGCGAACCGCGCTGCGGCAGCCAGCCGGCCGCGGGCGCCAACGCCTGAACAACGGGAAAATGCGCGCGGATTTGCCCGCGGCGATACCTCGGTGGCGCGGCCGCTCGCGGATACTTCGATACGTAGTCGCGCGGAGTCACGACCGCCACATGGCGGCTATATAATCGAACGCGCATGGATGCGACCACGTCCGTATCGCTTGCTCACGCGCACGTTTCGCGTGCGCCTTCCATCTCTGCGCGACTGTCCGCGCGCCTACTTCCACTCGCACGAGGTTCGATGATCCGTCCGATCCGCCTGCACCTGCTTCCGATGCTGCTCCTGCTGCTGTTTTTCGCCCCGGGCGCAAACGCGCAAGTCACGCCGGCTCCGCCCGCGATTGCGGCGAAGTCCTACCTGCTCTACGACTTCCAGTCGAACCAGATGCTGGTCGCGCACAACGCCGACGAGCGCATCGAGCCGGCGTCGCTCACCAAGTTGATGACGGCCTACGTCGTTTTCGACGCGCTCAAGCAGAAGAGCCTGAAGCTCGATCAGAACGTGTCGGTATCGCAACACGCGTGGAAGTCGGGGGGATCGCGCATGTTCATCGAGCCGCGGATGCCGGTAACGGTGGACGAGCTGCTGCACGGCATGATCGTGCAGTCGGGCAACGACGCGTCGATCGCCCTGGCCGAGGCGGTGGCGGGCTCCGAGGAGAGCTTCGCCCAGCTCATGAACAAGGAGGCGAAGCGCCTCGGCCTCGCCAACACGAACTTCACCAATTCGACCGGCCTGCCCGATCCGCAGCACTATTCGACGGCAGCCGACATGGCGAAGCTCGCCGCGGCGCTGATCCGCGACCATCCCGAATACTATCCGCTGTATTCGCAGAAGGAATACACCTACAACAAGATCAAGCAGCCCAACCGCAACCGCCTGCTGTGGAGCGATCCCACCGTGGACGGCATGAAGACCGGCCACACCAAGAACGCCGGCTACTGCCTGGTGAGCTCCTCCAAGCGCGGCGAACGGCGCCTGATCTCCGTGGTGCTGGGGGCAGCCTCGTCGATGGCACGCGCGGCCGAAAGTCAGAAGCTGCTCAACTTCGGCTTCCAGTTCTACGATACGGTGCGGCTGTACCAGAAGGGCCAGCAGGTCGCCAACCTGCGGGTATGGAAGGGGAGCACCGACACGGTCAACGCCGGCTTCGAGCGCGACCTGTTTTTCACCCTGCCCAAGGGCCAGGCGGAAAAGCTCAAGGCCACGCTGGAAAGCCAGCAGCCGCTGGTTGCACCGGTCACGAGCGGCCAGCGGGTCGGCACGATGCGCATCACGCTCGACGGCAAGCCGCTCACCGAAGTGCCGGTGGTCGCCATCGAAACCGTCGATCTCGGCAACGTCTTCGCGCGCGGCTGGGACGCGATGCGCTTGTTCTTCCAATAAACGCGAGTCAGGGAGCCATGCCAAAACAACCGACAGCGGCAACGGTTTATCTGAACGGGCGCTTCGTAGCGGCGGAGGAGGCGCGCATTCCGGTGCTCGACCGAGGCTTCATCTTCGGCGACGGCGTCTACGAGGTGATTCCCGTCTACTCGGGCTATCCCTTCCGGATGGAACAGCACCTGAAGCGGCTGCAGTCGAGCCTGGATGCGATCCGGCTCGCCAATCCCATGAGCATGGCGCAGTGGAGCCGCTTGGTGAAGCGGATGATCGCGCTCAACGAGGGCAGCGACCAGGCCGTCTACCTCCAGGTCACGCGCGGCGTGGCCAAGCGCGATCACGCCTTTCCGTCAGACGCAACACCGACGGTGTTCATGATGAGCAACCCGATGAGCGTTCCCGCGCGCAAGCTCGTCACCGGCGGTTGCGCCTGCGTGAGCGCGACCGACAATCGCTGGCTGCGCTGCGACATCAAGTCCACGTCGCTGCTCGGCAACGTGCTCATGCGCCAGCGCGCAGCCGAGGCCGGCTGCCTGGAAACGATCATGTTCCGCGACGGCTTTCTGTCGGAAGCCTCGTCGAGCAACGTCCTGGTGGTGCGCGGCAAAACGGTCGCCGCCCCGCCCAACAACCACCTGGTGCTGCCCGGGACGACCAACGACGTGGTGATCGAGCTCGTGCGCAAGGCGCGCATTCCCCTGGAGCTGCGCGAGATCCCCGAGGACGAGGTGCGCTCGGCGGACGAAATCTGGCTCACCTCCGCCACCAAGGAAGTGCTCGCCGTCACGCGCCTCGACGACAAGGCGGTGGGCACCGGCAAGCCCGGGCCCGTGTTCCGGCGCGTCCACAAACTCTATCAGGCCTACAAGCGAACCGTCATGCGTCGCGGCTGACCAATAGGGAGTATCCGAACCCGGAGCCGGTGCATGGAGCGCGCATCGCTGATCGAATATCCGTGCGAATTTCCGATCAAGATCATGGGCCGCACCGAGCCCGGCTTCGCCCAGGCGGTGATCGATGTGGTGACGCGCCACGCGCCCGATTTCGACCCCGGCAGCGTGGAGATGAGGGTGAGCAAGAAGAACCGCTATCTCTCGCTCACCTGCACGGTGCGGGCGACCTCGCGCGAGCAGCTGGACAGCCTGTACCAGGCTCTGTGCGACCATCCACAGGTGGTGATGGTGTTGTGATCGTGCGCCGCCTCGGCCTGGCGCCTTACGCGCCGACCTGGCGCGCCATGCGCGAGTTCACCGCCGCACGCACGCCGGATACGCCCGACGAGCTGTGGCAGCTGCAGCATCCGCCGGTCTACACGGTCGGGGTGGCCGGCCGCGACCAGCACCTGCCGCGGGTGGACAACGGTATCCCGGTCGTGCGCACCGACCGCGGCGGCCAGATCACCTACCACGGACCGGGCCAGGTGGTGCTGTACACGCTGCTCGATCTGCAGCGCCGCGGCTTGAGCGTGCACGGCTTCGTCCGGCTGCTGGAGGGCGCCGTGATAGACTTGCTCGGACGCTACGGCATCGCCGACGCGCACGGCCGCACCGATGCTCCCGGCGTCTACGTCGGCCAGGCCAAGATCGCGGCCCTGGGGCTTCGCATCCGCCACGGCCGCTGCTATCACGGGCTCGCCCTCAACATCGCCATGGACCTCACGCCCTTCGCCGCCATCGACCCGTGTGGCTATCCGCAGCTACCGGTGACGAGCGTGCAGGCGCTCGGGGTGGACCGGCCGACCGACGAGATCGCGCAGGCCCTGGTCGATGCGCTCGCCCGGCGCATCGGCGCGGAGGTGAGCGCGTGAGCGAAGTACGCGACAAGCAGAAGGGCGACGCGAAAGAGAAGGGCGAAGCGAAGACCGCCCGCATCCCCATCAAGGTGATCGCCGCCGGGCAGACACTGCCCAAGCCGCCCTGGATCCGGGTGCGCCTGGGCAACAACGAGCGCTTCCATGCCGTCAAGCAGGCGCTGCGCGCCAATGGCCTGCATACCGTGTGCGAAGAAGCTTCGTGCCCGAACATCGGAGAATGCTTCGGCAAGGGCACGGCCACCTTCATGATCCTGGGCGACTTGTGCACGCGGCGCTGTCCGTTCTGCGACGTGGCGCACGGCCGCCCCAAGCCGCCGGACGCAACCGAGCCGGTCAAGCTCGCGCGCACCATCGCGGCGATGAACCTTGCCTACGTGGTGATCACCAGCGTCGACCGCGACGACCTGCGCGACGGCGGCGCCGGCCACTTTGCCGAGTGCATTCGGACGGTGCGCACGCATTCGCCGCGGACCACGGTCGAGATTCTCGTGCCGGATTTCCGCGGCCGCCTGGATGCGGCCCTGGATTGCCTCGATGCGATGCCGCCGGACGTGATGAACCACAATCTCGAAACCGTGCCGCGGCTCTATCGCGAGGCGCGGCCCGGTGCGGACTACGCGCATTCGCTGAAACTGCTGCAGGAATTCAGACGCCGGCACCCGCACATCCCGACCAAGTCCGGGCTGATGGTGGGGCTGGGCGAGAGCGACGACGAGATCCTCGCCGTCATGCGCGATCTGCGCGCGCACGAGGTCGACATGCTAACCATCGGCCAGTATCTGCAACCGTCCGCGCACCATCTGCCGGTGCGCCGCTACGTC
>JBOIEI010000389.1:0-15362 GCA_050741055.1 Burkholderiales bacterium
GTACTGGCGGTCGCAATAGCCCTCGCGCGCCACCTTGAGACCGAGCTCGCGCCCGGCTTTCTCCATCTCGGAGCCGAAGTTGGTGACGTAAATGATATTGGGATCCACGGCCTTGATCGCGCGCCCGATCGCCAATGCGTAGTCGCGGTTTTCTGCGGCCATGTTGTTGAGCGCGCCGTGCGGCTTCACGTGCGTCACCTTCTCGCCCACGTACGCTGCCATCGCGCCGAGGGCGCCGATCTGATAGGCGATCAGATATTCCAGATGCCGTGGGTCCATGTCGATGCGGCGCCGGCCGAAACCCCAGATGTCGTTGAACCCGGGATGGGCGCCGATGCTGACGCCTTCCGCTTTGGCGCGCTCCACCACGCGCTGCATGGTGACCGGATCTCCCGCGTGGAAGCCACAGGCAATGCTCGCCGAGCGGATGATCTTGAGAATGGCGTCGTCGTTGCCGATGTCATAGGCGCCGAATCCCTCGCCCATGTCCGCGTTCAAGTTCACCGATATCGTCATGGTTCGTCCTCGTGGGGTGGCCCAAGCGGCTTGCGCGCCTGTACCGCCCGGATGCCGGTGCTCGTGATGGCGCCAGCCGCTTTGCGCATGGCACAATTATATGTACCTGAAAATGGAATGACAAAGTAACACCACGATCGAGGCTCGCGCCATACCGGTGCCGCTTTTTCGGCGCGGCTCGCGCACATTGAGATTGCCGGCCCGCACACGATGAACGTGCGTTTCCTTTGCTGCGGCGACAGCGCTCTGGTGGTCGAGTTTGGCACGAGCATCGACCGTACCTTGAACGATCGCGTCCTGCGCCTCAACAGCGCAGTACGCGCCGCACGCATTGCGGGCACCGTGGAGACGGTTCCCACCTTCCGGTCTCTTCTAGTTCACTACGATCCGGTTCTCACGGACAGCAGCACGGTGAGAGCCGCGATTGAACGGCTGCTCCATTACGAGCGCGATTTGCCCCGCACCGCGAAGCTGTGGCGCATCCCGGCCTGCTATACGGCGCCGCACGCCCCCGACCTGGAAGAGATCGCTCAGCGCACGGGCCTTGCAGCAGCGGACGTCGTGCGTCTGCACAGCGAGAGACGCTATCACGTGTACATGGTGGGCTTCTCTCCGGGCTATCCGTACATGGGCGACGTAGCCGAGCAACTCGCGCTGCCGCGACGCACCGACCCGCGGGTGCGGGTGCCGCGCGGATCGATTGCCATCGCGGCGGGCATGACGGCGATCTATCCGGTCGAGAGCCCGGGCGGCTGGCATCTGATCGGCGCGACCCCGCTGCGCTTCTTCGACCTGGCGTGGCCACAACCCGCGCTGCTCGCCGCCGGCGATGAAGTGCTGTTCGAGCCGATCGACAACGCCACATTCGAGGAAATCCGGGCGGCGGTTGCCGAGAACCGCTATCGCGTTCGGTGCGAGAGCGTGGCGCCATGAAGCCGGCGTTGAAAGTCATTTCACCCGGGCCGCACACCACGGTGCAGGGCAAGCCGCGCATCGGTTATCAGGACATCGGTGTACCGGCATCGGGCCCGCTCGATCGGGTGAGCCTGCGCCTCGCCAACGCGCTTGTCGGCAATCCCCGGGATGCGCCGGCGCTCGAGCTGCTGCTCATGGGGCCGCTCATCGAGATCGCCGCCGAATCGGTTCGCCTCGCGCTGGTCGGATGCGCCGCGCACATCGAAGTGCGTTCTCGGCCGCCGCGAACGATTCCCGCAGGCCGCAGCGTGCGGCTCGCGCGGGGAAATGTCTTCCGCATCGGGCCCCTCATCGATTCTGCATGCGCCTACCTAGCGATCGAGGGCGGCTTCGCTATCACGCCCGTGCTCGGCAGCCCCTCGACGTATGTGCGCGGCGGCCTGGGTGGGCTGCACGGCCGCCGCCTCGAAAAGGGCGATGCCGTTCCGCTTGCACTCGCGGACGTGGCCGCGCGCGCTGAACGCGAGCTCGCGGAACCATTCGATCCCGGCTACGAGCGCAGCATCCGGGTGATGCTTGGTCCTCAGGACGATTACTTCACCGACGAAGGCCTGCACACCTTCCTTTCCGCGCTGTACACCGTGTCGCCGCAGGCCGACCGCATGGGATTTCGTCTCGACGGCCCGGCGATTCAACATGCGAACGACTACAACATCGTCTCGGACGGTGTCGTCTCGGGTTCGGTCCAGGTGCCCGGCACGGGCCGTCCCATCGTGCTCATGGTGGACAATCAGACCACCGGCGGATATCCCAAGATCGCTACCGTCATCTCTGCGGACTTGCCGCTGGTCGGACGGCGCCGGCCGGGGCGCTCGCTGCGGTTCACCGCAGTGAATGTGCGCGCAGCCGAGCAGGCGCGCCGAATCCAGGAGGCAGAGATCGAGGCGCAGATCGCCCGTTTGCGCAGCGTCGCCTGCGAAACTCCCCGCTAAGCGCATCGCTACCTCAGCTGGAATCGGCGTGGCTCAGGCGCCGAGGTAGGCGTGCTTCACGTGCGGATCGCCGAGCAGCTCCGCGCCGGTGCCGCTGAGCGCGACGCGGCCTTGCTCCAGCACGTAGGCGCGATCGGAGAGCTCGAGCGCGGCGTACGCGTTCTGCTCCACCATGACGACCGTCATCCCGTCGCCGCGTATCTGCCTGATGATGTCGAAGGTGCGATCCACGATGTTCGGCGCAAGCCCCAGCGAGGGCTCGTCGAACAGAATAAGCTTCGGCCGCGACATGAGCGAACGCGAAATCGCGAGCATCTGCTGCTCGCCGCCCGAAAGGGTTCCGGCCGCCTGATTGCGGCGTTCGTGAAGGATGGGAAACCGCTCGTAGATATCGTTCATGTCGGCGGCGATGCCCTTGATGTCGCGCCGCAGATAGCAGCCGAGCTCGAGATTCTCCTGCACGCTCATGTACGGAAACACGCGCCGGCCCTCCGGGCAGTGCGCGATACCGAGCTCGAGGATGCGGCGCGCGGAGGCACGCGTGATATCCGCGCCTTCGAACAGGATGCGGCCGCCGTAGGCAGGGACCACGCCGGATATCGCCCTGAGCGTGGTGGTTTTCCCCGCTCCGTTGGCGCCGATCAGGCTGACGAGCTCTCCCCGCTTCACCTCGAGCGACAGTGCGCGCACGGCCGCGACCTTGCCGTAGCGGCACTCCAGCCCTTCAACCGTGAGCACGCGCGTACCTCTCACCCAGATAGGCGCGAATCACGTCGGGGTTGCGCTGGATCTCCTCCGGAGTGCCGTTGGCGACGATCCGTCCCTGATTGAGGCACACGACGCGGTCGGATACGCCCATCACCATTTTCATGTCGTGCTCCACCAGCAGCACCGTGATACCGAGCGCACGGATTTCCCCGAGTTTGCGCATGAAGGCCGCCGTCTCCGCGGGATTCATGCCGGAAACGGGCTCGTCCAGCAACAACAGCGTCGGATGCGCAGCAAGCGCGATCGCTATTTCGAGCAGTCGCTGCTCGCCATACGGGAGCGCGGCTGCAAGCTCCGTCACGCGCGCAGCGAGCCCTACGAAATCCAGGATGCGTCGCGCTTCGGTTTCCAGCTCCCGCTCTTCGCGCGCGACGCTCGCGAGACCGAGCATAATCGCAAGCGGGCGTTGCTTCGCGCGCAAATGCAGCCCCATCAGGACATTCTGCAGGACGCTGCGGCCGCCGAATACGCTCGTCTTCTGGAACGTGCGTACGATGCCCAGTTCGGCGATCCGATTGGGTTTCAAGCCGTTCAAGCGCGCGCCGCGGTACACAATCTCGCCGGAGGCCGGCGGCAGATAACCGGTGATCGCGTTGAAGGCGCTCGTCTTGCCGGCGCCGTTCGGACCGATCAGCGATACCACCTCGCCCTCGCGCACGTCGAGCGTCATATCCTCGATCGCGATCAATCCGCCGAAGCGGACCGAAAGCCCTTGCACGCGCAGCGCGATCGCCGCGACGTCGGTCATTGGACGGTCGGCGCGGGCGGCGCGGCCCTGGACGCCGCACGCCGCTGCCGCCATTGCTCCCAGTACCGAGAAGCCGCCGGGACGATGCCCTCGGGCAGGAAGTGGAGCACCGCGATCATCAGCAGCCCGTAGCAGATCCACTGCAGCTCGGGGGCGATATCGAAGGCACGCAAGATCTCGGGCAGAAGGCCAAAGATGAGACCGCCGACGATCGGGCCCGCCAGTGTGCCTTTGCCACCGGTCATGACCATGATCACCATCGTCACGGTATAGAGAAAAAGAAAGACGTCGGGATCAACGATGCGAACGTAGTGCGCGTAGAGCGCGCCGGCGGTGCCCGCTATCGCCGCCGACACGACCGTGGTCAGCACGAGGTAGTACGTGACATCGACGCCGACCGATACCGCAAGCGGCTCGTTTTCCTTCAAAGCCAGCATGGCGCGGCCGGCGCGCGAACGCACCAGCCGCCGTACGATGACGTGGCAGATCACCGCCACGGTCAGCACCAGCCAGTAATTCTCCGGTTTCTTCCAGAAGGTGCGTTCGCCCGGTCCGGGCAGCCACAGCGTCAGCGGCGGAATGTTGTTGAGCGCCATCGGCCCTTGCGTCAGATCGACCCAGTTGACCGTTACCAGTCTTATCACCTCGGCGAAACTGATCGACACGATGACGAAGTATGCGCCGCGGACTTTGAACGACACGCGGCCGATGAACCAGCCGCATGCGGCGGCGATCGCGGTCGCCGCCAGGATCGCGAGCCAGACCGGTTTCGGCTCCATCGCCACCACGGTTTCCGGCGCGATCTGCACGTCGAAGCCGAGCGACATCAGCGCGCTCGCATACGCGCCGATGCCGAAGAACGCGACGTGCCCGAGCGAGAGCTGGCCCGTGTAGCCGAGCAGCAGGTTCAGGCTGATCGCCGCGATGATAAAGATGCCGGTGATGATCAGCACGTGGATCACGTAGAGATCGGTGAGCCACAGCGGGACGGAGAAGAGAAAGACGAGCCACAGGGCGGTCAGCGAGGGTTTCACCCGATCCGCTCCTTCTGAGCGAAAAGCCCGGTGGGCCTGAAGAGCAATATCAGAATGATGATGAGAAAGCCCATCGCATCGCGGTAACCGGATGAAATATAGGCGGCGCCGAGCTCCTCGACCAGCGCGAGAATGAAGCCGCCGGCCGTTGCTCCGGCGATGTTGCCCAATCCGCCCAGGATGACGATGGCGAACGCCTTCGCAGCGGCGAGGTCCCCCATCGTCGGCACGGCGACGAATACGGGTCCCAGCAGCGCGCCGGCCGCGGCCGCCAGCCCGGAACCGAGCGCAAAGGTCGCGGTGTTGATCCTTCCGATCTGAATGCCCATCAGCGCCGCCGTATCGCGGTCCTGGAACGTCGCGCGCATGGCCTTGCCGAGCTTCGTGTGATGGATGAGCGCATAGGTGGCCGCGATCAGGACGAGCGCCACGGCAAAAACGAACACCCTGATCCACGCGACCGAAACGGAGCCAATGACGAGCGGGTCTGCGGGAAAAGGACTATCGATCGACTTCGCGACGCCGGTCCATAGCAGCTGCTCGGCGTTCTGCAGGGCGATCCAGCCACCGATCAGCACCAGCATCGTGGTGTCGATGTCCGCGCCGCGCAGCTTGCGCAGCAACGTGATCTCGAGCAGTGCGCCGAGCAGCACGCCGAGCGCCACCGCAAGCCCGAGCGACACGAAGAAATCGAGACCCAGCAGCATCACCAGCATGTACATCATGTAGGCGCCGAACGCGTACAGCTCGCCGTGGGTGAAATTGACGAGCCGCATGATGCCGAAGATCAACGTCAGTCCGATGCCGAGCAGCGCATAGATGCCGCCCAGCATCAGCGCGTTCACTGCGTGCTGGAGGAGCTGGTCCATCGATCAGGTTTCGGAATGCGCGGTCTGCGGGAATCTACGCGCCGTGACGCGCACGTTGCGCGCTCACCCGGCCCGCGCGGCCGCTTCGGTCGGCACGGGCCGAATTGCGGACGAGAAACCCCTAGAGCTTCGTGACCTTGCCTTTCTCGATTTTCACGACGTACACCGACGGCGCGCTCTGGCCGCTTTCCTTGCCGGCCGGGCCTTCCTTGTTGAACGCGATGTCGCCGTTGATGCCTTGCACCTTCACGTTCCAGAGCGCCTTCTGAATCGCGGCAGGTTCCGCCTTGCCGGCGGCCTTGATTGCCGCCACGATGGTCGTGATGCCGTCGTAGCCACGGAAGCCCTCGGTAAGGCCGCCCGGATTGTGGTTGCGCGCCCCCCATTCCTTGACAAAGCTTTTCGCGAGCTCCGGATGCTTGACTGCATCGGGGAACCACGGCGTGAAGAAAACGAGGTGCAGCGAGCCGTTGGCCGCGTCGCCCGCTTGCTGGATCAACTGGTCCGGCGAGTTGGAGCCGCCCGTGGTGATGATGCGCGCCTTCAACTGCTGCTCCTTGGCCTGCCGCAGAACGAGCGTGATCTGCTCCACCGCGGTGGTGACGAAAAGCGTATCGCTGCCCGAAGCCTTGATCTTCGCCAGTTGCGCCGAAAAGTCGGTCGCCTTCGGATCCATCGTCTCCATCACGCCGACCTGGACACCCTGCGCCTTCAGCATCTGGGAAAACTCTTTCGCCGCGCCGAGGCCGAAATCGTTATTGGTGGAGAGAAAGTCCGCCTTCTTGATGCCGATCTTCTTCACCATCGGCGCGAAGGCTTTCGCCTCCATCGCAGAAGTCGGAGCGATGCGGAAAATCCATGGGTTGCCCGACGTGGTGACTTTCCCCGACGAGGAGGTTTCGACCAGCATCGGCACGCCGTACTCCATCAGTTTCGGCATCACCGCAAGCGTCAAGGTCGAGCTCCAGGCGCCCATCAACACCGGCACCTTGTCCCTGGCGATCAGTTTCTCCGCGGTCGCCACCGCCTCGGTCGGATTGGACTTGTTGTCCTCGATGATGAGCTGGATCTTCCTGCCGAGGACCCCACCCGCCTGGTTGATGTGGTCCTCGGCGATTTTCGCGCCCTGCACCACGTAATTTCCCGAGGCGGCGAAGGCGCCGGTGAGCGGCTGCGTGACACCGATCTTGATTTCCTGGGCGGCGACTTGAAGCGGGAGCAATGCGACGGCGGCGAGAGCCGCGGGCAGCAATGCGGCGGCAAGAGCCGCCGCGTGAGACTGCGACGAATGCGGTTTCATGGACGAGTTCCTTGGTGGGTAGGGGCGAAGGTTATTGGAGTCCAGGATCGCTCATGCTATTGTATGGTGAATAGGATTACGGCCACAATCGCGCGGCTTCCCGAAGGTGCATGACGCATGGATGAGATCGCGGCGGACGCCGGGCGCCACAGCCTGCGCCGGTGCGGTTCCCGGGAGCCGGTCGAGCCATGAGTGTGTTCTGCCTGACACCCGAGATCGCCGATGCGAGCGTGCGCCGCAAGGCCGTGCGGCGGCTGCGCGAGCTGCGGGTCACGCTGCCCAGCTTCTCGGATCTCGCCGATCCGACGCGCATCGGTCGCGCACAGCAGGTCACGCTCGCCGGCATCGGCGCCGACGAGCCGCTTGCCGCCAATCTCTGGCGCGTGCACTGGTTCAACGACGCCTCGCGCACCGGGCGTGCGAGCGTTCCCGGCCATGTCGTGCTGCCCGAGTCGCTCACCGGCGTGAAAGCGAAGATCGCCGTTGCGCTGGGCGACCGCTTTCCCATGATCGGCGCCCACAAGGTACTCGCCGCCTACGGCTGCCTCGTGCCGCGGCTCGTGACCGGGCGCTTCGATCCCGAGAGCGACAAGGCGATCTGGCCGTCCACCGGCAACTATTGCCGCGGCGGCGTCGCGATCTCCCGCACCCTCGGATGTCGTGGCATCGCAGTCCTTCCGGCAGGCATGAGTCGGGAACGTTTCGGTTGGCTCGAGCGCTGGGTGAGCGACCCGTCGGATATCGTCCGCACGCCGGGAACGGAGAGCAACGTCAAAGAGATCTACGACCAGTGCGCGGAGCTGGAACGCGACCCGCAGAACGTCATATTCAATCAGTTCTCCGAGTTCGGTAACTATCTGGTGCACTACGCCTGCACCGGGCGCGCGCTGGATGCGATCTATGGTGATATGGCGAGCCGCAATCCGGCGCTCAAGCTCACTGCTTTCGTGTGCGCCACAGGCTCGGCGGGCACTATCGGCGCGGGCGACTATCTCAAGTCCAGACACGGCACGAGCATTGCCGCCGTGGAAGCGATCGAGTGCCCGACGATGCTGCGGAACGGCTACGGCGAGCACAACATTCAGGGCATCGGCGACAAGCACATCCCGCTCATCCATAACGTGATGAACACCGACTTCGTGGTCGCAGTCTCGGATCGCAGCTCGGATTCGCTCAACGTGCTGTTCAACGAAAACGCCGGCCGCGATTACCTCCTGCGCCGGCGGAAGATCGATCCCGGCCTGCTGCAGCAGTTCGCGCACATCGGGCTTTCCGGCTACGCCAACATTGTTGCCGCGATCAAGCTCGCCAAGCATCTCGAGCTCGGAGCCGACGACGTGATCGCAACCGTCGCGACCGACAGCGCCGCCCTCTACCAGAGCGAGCGTACGAGCTTTCTTGCGCGCCATTACAGCGGCACGTTCGACGAGGTCAATGCCGGCGAAGTTTTCGGGCGCGATCTGGAAGGCATCGCGGACGACCACCTGATCGAGCTGACGTACGTCGATCGCCGGCGCGTATTCAACCTCGGCTATTACACCTGGGTCGAGCAGCAAGGTGTGGCGCTGGAAGATTTCGACCGGCGCAAGGATCCGTCCTTCTGGAAGGGCCTGCAGGATACGATTCCGGCATGGGACAAGCTGATCGCCGAGTTCAACGCCGACACGGGAGCCCAGCATGCGCAGTGATCTCGGAAGAAGGGAGCTTCGTGTGCCCGCCAGGCGGACAGGTTTCGGGAGCGCGGCGTGAGCGGTTCGTATCTCGACTTGCGCCGCCGGCTTGCCGAGCGCGACCGCAGCCTGCACGAAAAAGTCATCTCACTGGAGGCGGCGGCTGCGCTCATCAAGGACGGCGAGACCGTCGGCATCGGCGGCAGCACGCTGTCGCGCACGCCGATGGCGATGATCTGGTCGCTCATCCGCGCGCGGCGCAAGAACCTCACCTGCGCCCGCGGCATCACATCTAGCGAGGGCGACTGGCTGCTCGGGTCCGGCGCCTGTTCCCACGCCATCACGAGTTGGTTCAGCCAGGGCATCGTGTGGGGCATTTCCCGGGTAATGCGCCATTACGTGGAGAACGGACTCGCGCGCTTCGATGAATGGAGCCACATGGCGATGGGCATGCGCTTTCGTGCCGGCGCTATGGGCGTGCCGTTCCTTCCGATGCGCTCCATGCTCGGCTCGGACGTGCTGCGGCAGCGCCCGGAAGTGCACGCAATCGACTGCCCGTACACCGGCGAGCGGCTGCTTCTCGTTCCGGCGCTCAATCCCGACGTCGCGCTGATTCACGTCCAGCGCTGCGACGCCTACGGCAACGCACCGATCGACGGGCTGCAGTTTCTCGACCTCGACCTCGCGATGGCGGCGAACCGGGTAATACTCACCACCGAGCGCATCATCTCCAACGACCAGATTCGCCGCATGCCGGATCACACCAAGATCCCGTTCTTCGCAGTCGAAGCCGTGGTCGAGGTTCCGTTCGGTTGCGCGCCGCACGAATGCAGCAACGCTTACGAGCCGTTCTTCAAGCACATGGACCAGTACACGGCGCTCGTGAACGGCGATCCGGTGAAGGGCATGCAGGAATACCTGGAGCGCTACGTGTATGCTCCCAAGTCGTGGACCGAGTATCTGAACCTGCTGGGGCTGGAACACCTGCTCACGGCAGCGCGCGGCGGCCGGAGCGTGTCCAATGCCTGAAAACCGATCGGTTGCCGCCGAAACCGGCGCAGTGCAAACGCCCCCTGGTAGCGGACGCAGTAGCGAGGTGACGGCGGGCGCACGCCATTCCGCAGCGGAGCTTCTCGCCGTCATGAGTGCACGCCTGCTGAAAGACGGCCAGGTCGTTTTCGCGGGCGTGGGCATTCCGCTGCTCGCCGCCACGCTCGCGCAGGGGCTGCACTGTCCCGGCCTCACGATTCTGTTCGAAGGCGGCGTCATCGGGCCGATCATCGAGCCGGGGAAACTGCCGCCGTCCACCAACGAGCAGCGCTGCACCATCCGCGCCAACATGGTGCTGAGCAGCACCGATGTGCTGCTGCTCCTGCAGCGCGGGTACATCGACGTCGGTTTCATGGGCGGCGCGCAGATCGATCAGTACGGCAACTTGAACTCGTCGTTCATCGGCGATCCGGCACGACCGAAGACGCGCCTTCCCGGCACCGGCGGCGGCAACGACATCGCGAGCCTCGCGCATATGAGCGTCGCCATGAAGCACGAGAAGCGCCGTTTCGTCGAGCGCGTCGACTTCGTCACCAGCCCGGGTTTCCTGCAAGGGGGCAGTACGCGCCGCGACAGCGGTCTTGGCGCAGGCGGCATGTACCGCGTGGTGACCGATCTGGGTCTCTTCGGCTTCGATGAAGAAACGAAGCGCATGAAGATCCTCGCCCTTCATCCCGGTGTCACGCTCGCGCAGGTTCGCGACAACACTGGCTTCGAATTGGTGGCGGATTCCAAGGTCGGCGTCACCGAGCCGCCGCGGCCGGAGGAGCTCGCCTTCCTGCGCAAGCTCGATCCGGAGCGGCTCTATACCGCCTAGTTGATCAGGCTCAATCTCGTATCGATACGGAGCCGCCCGCATGCTCGGTTTGCACAACACGTTCGGTATCGCCGTTCGCAATTTCACCGCCTACCCGGAAATGCCGGATGCGCGCGCGCTGGTCGAGTACGGCGTGAAGATGGAACAGATGGGCTTCGACTCGCTCTGGGTGTGGGATCACATCCTCCTCGGCGTCGAACCGAGCTTCCCGATTGTCGATTCGCTCACGCTCCTCACCGCCATCGCGGCGCGCACGACGCGGATCAAGCTCGCCACCGGCATACTGGTTCTGCCGCTGCGCAACCCCGTGGTCCTGGCCAAGCAATTGGCGAGCATGGACCAGCTTTCCAACGGCCGGCTTCTGCTCGCCATGGCCTCCGGATGGTACCGACGCGAGTTCGACGCGGTCGGTGTGCCGTTCGAGCAGCGCGGCCGGATCATGGACGAGAACCTCGACATCCTGAATCGTTTCTGGACCGAGGACATGGTGAAGGGCGAGTGGAAGCACCACAAGATTCCGGCGGGGGTCATGTATCCCAAGCCGATGCAGCGCCCGCGCCCTCCCATCCTGATCGGCGGCTACGTCGATCGCGTGTTGAAGCGCGCAGCGATCGCAGGTGACGGTTGGCTCACCTATTTCTACCGCCCGGAGAGCTTCGCCAAGTCGTGGGCGAAGGTGCGAACTTTCGCCGAGGAAGCCGGCAAGGATCCCGATACGCTCATGAACGGGGCGCAACTGCCGATCGTGATCGGAAGATCGAGGGCCGAGCTGGAGGCGCCGATGATGGAGTGGCTCACCAAGGAGTGGGACTACGCTTCCTGGAGCGATTCCACCAAGGACAGCGCGATCATCGGCAACGTCGACGAGTGCGTCGCGCAATTGAGGGAGCATCTTGCAGTCGGCGTGCAGAAGATCATCTTCGTACCGTACAAATACGAGATGCGCCAGATCGAGATCATCGCCAACGAGATCATTCCGCGGCTCAAGGCTGCACGCGGCTGACGGCACGCGGGAGGTTTTTCCCGAACGTCCGCGGTTGCGCCCGTGAACGCTGACAGTAGGCCTCATTACCAGCACGAGCGCTCAAGAATATCGGGGGAGCCCATTATGAAGACCGGAGTCTCACGCAGCATCCTGTTCGCCGCCTGTACCTCGATACTCGCGGCGATCCCGCACGGGGCGGTCAATGCGCAGAATTACCCGATCAAGCCGATCCGCATGGTCGTGCCGTTCCCGCCCGGCGGGTTCTCCGATCTGTTCGGCCGCATCATCGGCGGCAAGATGCACGAATCCTGGGGGCAACCGGTCCTGGTCGAGAACCGGCCGGGGGCCGGCGGCAGCATTGGCGCCGATATCGTCGCCAAGAGCCCGCCCGACGGCTACGCACTGGTGATGGGCACCATCGGCACGCATGCCATCAACGCCACGCTGTTCAGCAAGCTGCCCTACGATCCGATCCGCGACTTCGCGGCCGTTGCGTTCGTGGTCGAAGCCGAAGGCCTGCTGGTGGTGCATCCGTCCATCCCGGCGAAAACGGTGAAGGAGCTCATCGCCCTGGCAAGATCGCGCCCAGGTGAGCTCACGGTCTCCTCGGCGGGCGCCGGTACCACCAGCCACCTGGCAAGCGAGCTATTCAAGACCATGACCAAGACCAATATGGTTCACGTCCCGTACAAGGGCAACGCGCCCGCCATCACCGGGCTTTTGTCCGGGGAAAGCTCGATGCTGTTCGCCACGCTGCCCACGGTGCTGCCGCAGGTCAAGGCCGGTCGGCTGCGTGGCATCGCCGTGCTCGGCGCCAAGCGATCGGTGGCAGTGCCCCAGTTCCCTACTCTGGCCGAAGCTGGCCTGAAAGGCTTCGAGGTCAACAACTGGACCGGCATATTCGCCGCCGCCGGTACGCCGTCCGCGGTGATCGCGAAGCTCAACGCGGAAACGAATCGCATCATGCAATTGCCGGAAGTACAGTCGCGCCTGCCGCGGGAGGGCCTTAACCACATTGCAATGACACCGGAGCAGTTCTCGAGCTTCGTGCGGTCGGAGAAGGACAAATGGGCGCCGCTGGTGAGGGCCTCGGGTGCCAAGGCCGATTGACGGCGGCTCGGACGAACCGATGCGCGAAGCAATGGTTGTCGATTCCGAGGCCGAGGTAAGCGGCCGCCTGATGCCGAGCGGCTCGGAAAAGGGCGTGGGCGCCGCGCTGCGGCGAAGGGAAGACGCGCGCTTCCTCGCCGGCCGCGGACAATTCGTCGCCGATATCCGCCGTCACGGCATGCTCGAAGTTGCCTTCGTCCGCTCGCCCTTGGCGCACGCACGCATTCGCGGCATCGAGAAGCCTGCAGGCCTGGAAGGACGCATCTGGACCATGGCCGACATGCCGGACGTGAAAGCGATTCGCGCGGTGTCCGGGCTGCGCGGGTTCAAGGCGTCCGACCTGTGGCCGCTCGCGCTGGACAAGGTGCGTCACGTCGGCGAAGCGGTCGCGATGTGCGCGGGTGAGACGCGCGCCGAGGCCGAAGACATTGCAGCCCAGGTCCTGGTCGATTACGAGGAACTGCCGGCCGTCGTCGACATGATCGATGCACGCATGCAGCCTGGGGCGCGGGTTCACGACGATTGGCCGGACAATATCTTCCTCGAGACGCTGATCGAGGACGACATCGACACGATCCGCGCAACCGCCCCGATCCAGGTGCGCCGGCAGCTGCGCACGGCACGCCAATCCATGGCGCCGCTGGAAGGACGCGGGGTGCTGTGCGAGTGGAACGAGCGCCTGGGGCAGCTGGAGATGCACAGCGCCGCGCAGATGCCGCACGTCACTCGGGCGGGGCTCGCCGAGTGCCTGGGTCTCGATCAGGCGGCGGTGCGCGTGATCTCTCCCGATGTCGGTGGCGGCTTCGGCTACAAGGGGATACTGCTGCCCGAAGAGGTGTGCCTGGGCTGGTTGGCGCGCAAGCTCGACCGTGCCGTGCGCTGGCTCGAAGACCGCCGCGAGCAACTCACGGCCAATGCGAACTGCCGCGAGCACCACTACGATCTCACGCTCTACGCCGACTCGAGCGGGCGCCTGCTCGCGATCGATTGCGATGCCTCGGTCGATTCGGGTGCGTATTCGCTCTATCCGTTCTCCGCCTGTCTCGAAGCGGCACAGGTAGGCTCGATCCTGCCCGGACCGTACAAGATGGAGCGCTATCGCTGCCGCACTTGGTCCGTCGCCACCAACAAGCCGGGCATCCTGCCCTATCGCGGCGTGGCGCGCACCGGCGTGTGCTTCGCACTGGAAGTGGCACTCGATGCGGTGGCGCGCCAGGCGGGGTGTGAGCCGTACGAGGTCCGGCTGCGCAATCTCGTACAACCGCAGGAGATGCCGTACGACAACATCACCCACAAGCACTTCGATTCTGGGGATTATCCAGCGGCCGTGCGGCAAGCGGTCGAGGCGATCGACCTCACCGCATGGCGCAGGCGCCAAAAGCAGGGCGAGCCGGATGGCCGCCGAATCGGAATCGGGTTCGCTATCTACTGCGAGCAGGCCGCGCACGGCACCTCCGTGTACCATGGCTGGGGGATTCCCATGGTGCCGGGCCACGAACAATGCCACGCGCGCCTCACGCCGGACGGCATCCTGGAACTGCGCATCGGTGCGCATTCCCACGGCCAGGGGCTCGAGACGACGCTCGCGCAAGTCGCACACGAGGTTTTGGGGATCGACCCCGGACGCGTGCGGGTCGTGCACGGCGATACGGCGCTCACGCCTTATTCGACCGGGACCTGGGGCTCGCGCTGCATGGTGATGTCGGGCGGCGCGGTCGCAATCGCGTGCCGCGAATTGGGAACGCGCGTTACGCAGATCGCAGCGCATCTGCTCGGCATTGCCAGCGACGATCTGGCATTGCGCCACGGAGAGATTCGATCGACTCGGAGCTCCGAATCGCTGAGCCTGGCCGATGTGGCGCACGCCTTCTACCGGCAGCCGCAGCGCCTGCCGGAAGATGTGGCCGCGGGCGGCCTCGAAGTCATCGGCAGCTACAAGGCCAAAGTGGATACGGGCACCTTCAGCTATGCCTGCCACGCGGTTGCGGTGGCAGTCGATACTGAGATCGGTCACGTCGAGCTGCTCGATTACGTCATCGTCGAGGACGGCGGCACGCTGGTAAATCCCATGGTGGTCGACGGCCAGATCTACGGTGGCATGGCGCAGGGCATCGGCACAGCGCTGTACGAGGAGATGCCCTACGACGCGGAAGGCCAGCCGCTCGCCTCCACGCTCGCGGATTACCTGCTGCCGGGCGCGACCGAAGTGCCGGCGGCGCGCATCGTGCACGTGCAGACACCGTCGCCTTATACCGAGTTCGGGCAGAAGGGCATCGGCGAGGGCGGCGCGATCGCTCCGCCCGCGGCGATCGTGAATGCCGTCAACGATGCCCTCGGCCCGCTGGGCGTGGAGATCACCGAGACCCCGGTCACGCCGCGGCGCATCCTCACCGCCCTGCACACCGCGTGGGAGCGCACGTGAAGCCTGCTCCCTTCGACTACGAGCGTGCGACCGATGTGGCCACTGCGGTTAAGAGCCTCGCGGACGCCGATGGCATGGCAAGGATCATTGCGGGCGGTCAGTCGCTCGGACCGATGCTCAATCTGCGCCTCGCCCAGCCACAGCTATTGGTCGACGTGCGTGGGAT
>JBOIEI010000390.1:0-3986 GCA_050741055.1 Burkholderiales bacterium
ATGCCGGGCTGCAGCGCAAGTCGCGCTCGCTCACGCGCCATCTCCTCGGCCTGGGCTTGAGCAAGGGAGACAAGGTGTCGTTCATGCTGCACAACGGCTACCAGGCGGCGCGACTGCTGATCGGAGCCATGTATGGCGGATTCGTCGTGCAGCCGATCAATCTGCTGTCGCAACGCTCGCAGCTCGAATACGTGTTGGCCCATTCGGACACATGCGCGGTGTTCGTGGCGGACGAGTACCGCGGCCGCCTGGACGAGGCATTGGCCGCGATCGATCGGCCGATTCATGTCGTGCCCACCGACGTCGATGCCGAGCAGTTGTTCGACGCGGCACTTGAAGTAGAGGGCGCGCTGCCCGATATCGACGAGGACGATGCTGCGCTGCTGATGTACACCTCGGGCACGACCGGAATGCCCAAAGGTTGCCTGCTGAGCCACCGGAACTGCGTCGCGGGCGGCGAGTTCACTTCCGGCGCGCACCGGCTGACCGAGTCCGATCGCGTGCTGTGCGCGCTCCCGCTCTACCACATCAACGGCCAGATCGTGACTGCGGTAGCACCCCTCGTGCACGGCGGTTCGGTCGTCATGCCGCACCGCTTCAGCGCTTCGAATTACTGGCAACTGGTTTCCGACTACCGCTGCAGCTGGATCAACGTCGTCCCGACCATCATCGCCTACTTGTTGAACGGCGCCGACCCGCGCGCGCGCGGATTGTCGATCGACCAGGTGCGATTCTGCCGCTCGGCCTCGGCGCCGCTGCCCCCGGAGCAGCATCGCGCGTTCGAGCGCCGCTTCGGCATCGGCATCATCGAGACCTTCGGCATGACCGAGACCGCGGCGCCGTGTTTCACCAATCCGTACCAGCCAGAGCAACGCAAGATCGGAAGCCCGGGGCGCGCCTTCGGCAACGAGGCGAAGATCGTCGATCCGGCCAGCGGCGATCCGCTGCCACCCGGACAGGGGGGCGAAATCATGGTGCGCGGTGACAATGTCATGAAGGGGTATTACAAGGACCCGGAGAACACCGCCCGGACCCTGCACGTCGATGGCTGGATGCACAGTGGCGACGTGGGTTTCATGGACGCCGACGGCTTCGTGTTCGTCACCGGCCGCATCAAGGAGCTCATCATCAAGGGCGGAGAGAACATCGCGCCGCGCGAGATCGACGAGGTGCTGCTCGCGCACCCCGCCGTGCTCGAAGCCGCCGCGGTCGGCATTCCCGATGCGCAGTATGGCCAGGAGATCGCCGCGGCGGTTGTGTTGAAATCCGGCGCGGCGTGCGACGCAACGGAACTGAAAGCGTTCTGCGAGCGCGAGATCGGCCGCTACAAGACGCCGAAGACGATACTCTTGCTGCAGGACCTGCCCAAGGGTCCGTCGGGCAAGGTGCAGCGGCTCAAGCTGCTCGAGTTTCTGCTCGATTCCTGAGCGGTGATCACGGAGAGGCGACAATGGAACGCTACGAAGGCGGCTGTCATTGCGGGGCCGTGCGCTACGCGATCGAATCGGAACTGAAGACCGCGACCGAGTGCAATTGCTCGATCTGCACCAAGAAGGGCGTGATCAATCATCGCGTCGCGCCCGAACGCCTGAGCATCCTGTCGGGTCAGGAGCTGCTGGCGCTCTACCAATTCGGCACGCATACCGCCAGGCATTGGTACTGCAAGCAATGCGGCATGCACGTTTTCAGCAATCCCCGCCGCGCGCCGGATCAGTATGCGGTCAATCTGCGCACGCTGGACGATTTCCATCGTCTGCTGCCCGGCATCGAGATTCGGCACTTCGATGGGCAGCATTGGGAAGAGGCGGTGTTACGGAGTTGAATACGATCACCCCCCGGCACTGACCTCGACTTTCACATCCGGCGTCGCAACTGCGACGCTGCCGTAGAGCGGTCACCTCGACTTGAAGCGCTCGATGAGATCGACCGCCTGCGGCTGCGTCACGCCGGAGAGCTGAAAGCGTAGCGTGACGGCATTGAAGACGGTGACGTCTTGCCGCACCGGCTTGCTTCGATCCATCGTGCCTTCGATGTCGACCGCGATCGAGCTCGGCGCGAGCTGCTGCTCCTTGGCGATCACCTGCACCAGCTCCACGCCGCAGGCAGCGACGCCGGCGAGAAAAAGCTCTCCCGGATTCACCGCCTCGCCCGGGCAACCGTTCTGCACCGGCCCGTCGACGACGAAATGATGATTGCGCGCGGCGCACAGCACGCGCCCGAACGTGTCGGTCGAGCGCGCTTGCATGGAATAGCTTCGAATCGGGCTTTGGCTCATGGGCTCCTCTTCGCATCAACGTCTTCGCTGCAAAAGATACGGTACGACGACGACCCGATCCCGCCGGTGACGCTGTATGACTCGACTTCTCGACGACCCTCAGGCCTTCCACACCACCAGCTCATCGCCCTCGGGCGTGAGCTTGGTGCCGAAGCGGTCGCACAGCGACTGCAGCCGCGCGATCGCCTGCGCCTCGTCCTTCGGATGCGTGAGGAGCGTTTCGTTCGCCTCGTTGTGCCGCACGAGCCGCAGCGCCACCCGCTTGAGCACCTTGTCCTCGTAGCTGACCCGCACGGCCTCGCCCACCCAGTTGCCATGCAAGCGCCCGCCGTGACCGGTATGGAAGGAGAAGTTGCCCAGCCCATAGAACACGGGCTTTCCCTTGTACATCTCCATCGGCAGCGAGTAGTGCGGTCCGTGGCCGATGACGACGTCGGCGCCCGTGTCGATCGCCGCATGCGCAATCTCGACCTGGTAGTCGAGCACCTCCTCGAACAGGCCCCAGTGGTGCGATACGGTCAGGATGTCGCAACGCGCGCGCAAGGCCGTGACGTCTTCCTTGTAGCGCGCGAGCGATTTCGGATCGGCCCAGGTGACGACCGCCGGCGGGACGCCGGGACGGTTTGCCGGCGGCAGCTCGGGGCGGATCTTGTACAGCATCGGCTGATACGCGGTATGGCCTTGCAGCACCGCGATGCCCGGGGAGCTCTCGCCCGCCTCGTGATTGGTCGGCCAGTAGACCGAGCTGCGTTGCAGGAATCCGTAGCGCACGCCTTTGCGCTCGACCACGACAGGAGCATAGGCCGCCTCCCGATTCTCACCCGCACCGGTGTTGGGAATGCCGAGCGCCTTCAGCGTCGCGCACGACGAGCGGATGGCATCGGCGCCGTAATTGACGTTGTTGGCATTGCCGATCGCATCCATGCCGAGCAGCTTCAGCGCCTCGCCAATGGGCGGCGCCGCGAAGAACCCTTCGTCGCGAAGTTCGTGCTGCGTGTCCTGCTCGTACAGGCAGCACTCGAGATTGGCGAAGCGGCAGTCCGCATCCGCCACCAGCTCGCGCACCTGGCGAAACGGCACCGTGGCGTCGCTAATCTTCATCAGGTTGATGTCGCCCATCAGGGCCAGTGTGTGCTTCATGTCTTCCCTCCTGCGGCACGCGTTTCGATTCGTCGCATCATGCAGCAAGACGCGCGGGGGCGCCAGCCCGCTGCAATCCAGCAATGTCGAAGGCTGCGCATGGCCTCGTGAACGTCGCCCGCGTCGCGAAAGTTCCAATACAATCGCGCCGAGGAGCGCGCCATGCCCGAACTGCGTCTGGACGACGGTTGCCTGCTGCACTATACGCTCGACGACTACACCGATGCGTGGCGCCAGCCGGAATCGATCCTGTTGCTGCACGGGCTGGGCGAAAGCGGTGCAGTCTGGTTCGGCTGGGTGCCGCAGCTTGCACGGCGTCTGCGCATCATCAGGCCGGACATGCGCGGCTTCGGTGCATCGACCCCAATGCCGGCCGGATTCGCGTGGAGCGTCGAGCGCCTGATCGCCGACTTCGTCGCGCTCATGGATGCGGTGGGCTGCGCGCGCGTGCATCTGGTCGGCGCGAAGCTGGCGGGCACGGTGTCGCGGGCTCTGGCGGCCCGCCATCCCGAGCGCGTGCACACGCTCACGGTCGTCGGCTCGCCCCCGCCGCTGTGGCCCGGGCGAGCCG
>JBOIEI010000391.1:0-1986 GCA_050741055.1 Burkholderiales bacterium
GTCGCGGTCTGGGTGGTGGTCAACGGACCGGGCGCGCAGCATCTGGGCATCAACGCCGGCATCAATTGTCTCGGCCAGGGCGCCTGGGCGAATGCGACGCTCGGCCGCGCGCTGCACCTGGTGCTGCAGAATGTCGGCGGGGCGTTACCCGGCGAGATGGATCGTGCGACCCACGGCCAGCCGGGCAAGCTCACGTTCTGCTGCGCCGAGAACGAGACGGCGAGCCCATGGCAAGCGCTGCATGTCGAGCGCGGTTTTCGGCCCGATGCGACCACCGTCACCGTGGTCGGGGCCGAAGGCACGATGAACATGAACTCGCATGCCAAGGATGCCGACCAGTTGCTCGACGCATTCGCGCAGACGATGATTCATCCGCCGAGCAACGAGTACACGCACGGCGGCGAGCCGTGGCTGATCCTGGGCCCGGAGCATGCCGAAGTGCTGCATCGCGCCGGGATGTCGAAGGCCGACGTGAAGCGCGAGCTCTGGTTGCGCTCGCGCATGGCGGCCGGACGCATGACCGATCGCGACCGCGCGCGCGTGCTCGATTCGCGCAAGGACGAATTTCCGCAGCTCGAGCTCGACACGCTGCTGACGATCGCGCCCCAGCCCGAAGACATTCAGCTGATCGTCGCCGGCGGGCCCGGCACGCATTCGGTCTACGTGCCGTGCTTCGGCAATTCCCGCGCCGTCACCGTCGAGATACGAAGCCAATAGCCCTGCTACGGCTCGCGCGGATCGTAGGGTTCGATTGCGCGGCAGGGCCCGAGCACTGTCATCAGCACGATGGCATTGCGCGTTTGCCGGCCGTCGTGCAACAGCCTGCGTGCGGCGGGATGAATGCGAGCGGCCGGCTCGACCGGCTGCGCGGGCGGGGCGGTATATACCGGCACGGGCGCTCGCGGTAGCTCGTACGCCGCCGGTTGCGCGGCGGGCGCGCCCCCCCAGCTGTAGTCCAGCATCTCCTCCGCCTGGGGCTGCGGCGGCGCACCGGTCGCCTGTCTTTCCTGCTGCTGCCGTCTTGCCTTGTTCGCAGCCAGCTGCATCACGTAGTTGACGAGCAGAAAGCCCGCGATGACCAGCCCATAGACGATAAGCTCCGAAGTCGACATCGCGGCGCGCCTATGTCCGCGGCGTACCCGGGGGATTGTCTCCTGCCCCCGCGATCACGCCTCGCATGTCCGTGTCGGCCTGGAGATTCTTCATCCGGTAGTAGTCCATGATGCCGAGGTTGCCCTGGCGGAACGCTTCGGCCATGGCGCGCGGCACCTCGGCTTCGGACTCGACCACTTTGGCGCGCATTTCCTGCTCGAGCGCGACTGCCATCGCCCGGCGCTCCTCGGCCTTCGCCTGCGCGATCTGCTTGTCGGCATTGGCCTGGTCGATCTGCAGCTTCGCGCCAATGTTCTCGCCCACGTCCACGTCCGCGATATCGATGGAAAGAATTTCATAGGCGGTGCCGGCATCGAGCCCCTTGCTCAGGATGTTCTTCGAGATATGGTCCGGATTCTCCAGTACGATCTTGTGGTTCGCTGCCGAACCGATCGTGCTCACCATGCCTTCGCCGACTCGAGCGATGATAGTCTCTTCGCCCGCGCCGCCCACCAGGCGATCGATGTTCGTGCGCACCGTGACTCGCGATACGACAATGAGCTGGATTCCGTCCTTGGCCACCGCGGCGATCTTCGGTGTCTCGATTACCTTCGGCAGAACGGACATCTGCACCGCTTCCAGGACGTTGCGCCCTGCCAGGTCGATGGCCGCCGCCCGCTTGAAGGGCAGCGGGATGTTGGCCTTGTCCGCCGAAATCATTGCGTTCACGACCCGCACCACGTTGCCCCCCGCCAGATAGTGGGCTTCGAGGTCGTTGAGGGACACATCGATGCCCGCCTTGACCGAGCTGATGCGCGCTGTGATGACGGTGCCGGGCGGCACGCGGCGCAGACGCATGCCGATCAACGTGAACAGGCCCACATAGGCCCCGGA
>JBOIEI010000392.1:0-2457 GCA_050741055.1 Burkholderiales bacterium
TCTGGTGAAACGCATCGGCGATCGGCGGCGTGCCCATTACGAAGCGCACCTGTTGGCGCGTCATTCCGGGCTTCAATTTCGCTACCATCTCCTGCGTGACCACGTTGCCCTGCTGGATGTCCATCCGATACGGCTTCAGACCAGGCAGCATCGGCACCTTCTGGCAGGCGCCCAGCGTCAGACACAGCCCCGCCACGACGGCGAGCAAGCGGCAGAAACGCGCAGCCGACATTGGCTTCGTCTTTATTTGCAAGAGTGCGTAAACTCAATATGATAGCCTGAACCCTTCCGGGACGTGGCCAATGAATCCCAATCTCAAAAGTAGCGGCCTCAAGGCCACCCTGCCGAGGCTGCGTATCCTCAACCTGTTCGAGAATGCGAGCGTGCGTCACATGAGCGCCGACGATATCTATCGGCTGCTCATGCAGGAAGGGCTCGATATCGGACTGGCCACCGTGTATCGCGTGCTGACGCAGTTCGAGCAGGCCGGGCTGCTCATACGCCACCACTTCGAAAGCGGCAAGGCGGTGTTCGAGCTCAACCAGGGGGGTCATCACGATCACCTGGTGTGTCTGCAATGCGGGCGCGTGGAAGAATTCTACGACGCGGAGATCGAGAAGCGTCAGGAGCGCATCGCGTACGAACGCGGTTTCAGCATCCATGAGCACTCGTTGTCGCTGTACGCCGATTGCACCAAGCCGGATTGTCCGCACAAGCCGGGCTCGCACGGCTAGACATTTTTGCCGGGCTCGCACGGCTAGACATTTTCGCCGGGCTCGCACGGCTAGACACTTCCGGCGGTTTCGGTGGCCGACTCGCGCCTCAGGATGACACCGCCCGCCGGCTCGCTGCGTGCAACATCTCGGTGGCGTGCTCGCGTGTGGCGCGCGTGATCTCGAGCCCCCCCAGCATGCGCGCGAGCTCGTCGACCCGCAGCGACCCGTCCAGCCGCTGCACGCGGCTCGCGACCGCACCGCGGTGCTCGTCCTTGCTGACACGCCAATGGTGCTCGGCGCAGGCCGCGACCTGAGCCAGGTGGGTTACGCACATGACTTGATGGCGCAGGGCCAGCCGGCGCAACATCCGGCCGACGATTTCGGCCACCCGTCCGCCGATGCCGGCATCGACCTCGTCGAAGATGAGCGTGGGCACCTGCGCGACCTGCATGAGCGCGCTCTGGATCGCGAGGCTCAGCCGCGACAGCTCGCCGCCGGACGCGACCTTCGCCAACGGACCGGGATCGACGCTCGCATGTGCGGCGACGCGAAACTCGACTCGCTCCATGCCGTGCGCCGTGGCTTCAGCCAGCGGCTCGATGGCGGCCTCGAAGCGCCCGCCGCTCAACGCAAGCTCTTGCATCGCGCTCGTCACCTCGCGGCCGAGCTTCGCCGCCGCCTTGCGCCGGGCGGCAGTCAACTTGGCCGCGAGTGGTCGATACGCCGCTTTGGCTGCGGCGATCTCGCGCTCGAGCCGGCTCAGATCGAGATCGTGCTCCAGTTCGGCCAGCCGCGCCTGCGCTGCCTGCAATGCGCCCGGCAACGCCTGCGGCGTGAGGCGGAACTTGCGGCAGGCATCGTGCACGGCTTGCAGTCGGCTCTCGATCTGGGCGAGCCGCGCCGGATCGATTTCCAGCCGGGAGCGGTAACGCTCCAACTCGTGCACCGATTCGTCGATCTGGATCTGCGCGCCCTCAACCATCTCGAGCACCGCTGCCAGGCCCGGATCGAGCTCGGCAGCCCGGCTCAAACGGCTCGCAACGGCGGTCATCAGGCGCGTCGCGGCAAGCTCGCCATCCGCAAGTGTTTCGATCGCAGCCGACGCGGCTTCGATCAGGCTCGCCGCATTGGCTGCGCGCGCGTGCTCGGCATTGAGCCCCGCCCACGCATCGGGCTGAAAGTCCAGACGCTCCAGCTCGGCTGCCTGCCAGCGCAGCTCCTCGCGCTCGCGCGCGAGGCGTGCGGCATCGCTGCGGGCGGCCGCGTAGCGCGACTCGAGCTCGCTCGAGCGGCGGTAGAGCTCCCCCACTTCCTGGGCGAGATCGACACAGCCCGCGCAGGCATCGACCAATTCCCGCTGGGCTGCGGGGCGCGTGAGCGACTGGTGCGCGTGCTGGCCGTGAATGTCGACCAGCATTTCCCCCAGTTCGCGCAACTGCGCGACCGTCGTGGCATGGCCGTTGACGAAGGCGCGCGAACGCCCGCCCGTCTCCACGCTCCGGCGCACGAGGCAGATGCCCGGATCGCCCTCCAGCCCCCCCTCGGCAAGCCAGGCAGCGAGCGTTTCGGCATTTCGCTCCAGCTCGAACTCGGCGCTCACCTCGGCCTGCTTGGCGCCGGCCCGAATCATGCCCGCATCGGCGCGCTCGCCGAGCAGCAACGACAGGGCATCGATCAGGATCGACTTGCCGGCGCCTGTTTCCCCGGTGAGGACCGTGAAGCCGGCGTCGAACTCGAGCAC
>JBOIEI010000393.1:0-2050 GCA_050741055.1 Burkholderiales bacterium
TTCATGGCGCTCAACGCGGTGGCGGAAGGCACGGCGCTGGTCACGGAAACCATATTCGAGAACCGCTTCATGCACGCGCAGGAGCTGAAGCGCATGGGTGCCGACATCGAGGTCGAGGGCAACACGGCGGTGGTGAAGGGGCTGGCGCACATCGACGCTGCGACCGTCATGGCGACCGACCTGCGCGCATCGGCCTGCCTGGTGCTGGCCGGACTGGTCGCACGCGGCGAGACGCTGGTCGATCGCATCTACCATCTCGATCGCGGTTACGAGCAGCTCGAGCACAAGCTCTCCGGCCTGGGCGCCAGCATCCGGCGCACCAACTGATGGCTCTCACCATAGCGCTGTCGAAGGGCCGCATCTTCGACGAGACGCTGCCGCTGCTGGCGGCAGCCGGCATCGTCCCCGCCGACGATCCAGGCGCCTCGCGCAAGCTCATCCTCGCGACCAACCGGGCCGATGTTCGCATCGTGCTCGTGCGCGCGACCGACGTGCCCACCTATGTTCAGTACGGCGCCGCCGATCTCGGCATCGCGGGCAAGGACGTGCTGCTGGAGCACGGCGGCGCGGGCCTGTACCAGCCGCTCGATCTCGGCATCGCGCGCTGCCGCATGATGGTGGCCGTGGCGGAGGGTTTCGACTACGATGCGGCGATACGCCGGGGCGCGCGCATCAAGGTGGCGACCAAGTATCTCGATACGGCGCGCAACCACTTCGCGGCCAAGGGCATGCACGCCGATCTCATCAAGCTGTACGGCTCGATGGAGCTCGCACCGCTGGTGGGCCTGGCGGAAGCGATCGTCGATCTGGTGAGCACCGGGTCGACCCTGAAGGCCAACAGCCTGGTGGCGGTCGAAGAGATCATGCCGATATCCGCGCGCCTGGTGGTGAACCAGGCGGCGCTGAAGCTCGAGCGTCGCAGCCTGCAGCCGATCATCGATGCGTTTCGGGCTGCGGTCGCATCGGAGCCAACGTCGCAAGCGCCGCGCCGGGCGAGTGCGAAGACGAAAGCGAGGGCGCGGGCATGAATCGCCTCGCGCGCCTGAACACGGCCGATGCCGACTTCGAGCTTCGCTTCGCGCGCCTGATCGCATTCGAATCCGCGCAGGACCCGAAGATCGACGCGGCCGTGGCCGAGATCATCGCGGCCGTTCGCCGCGACGGCGATGGCGCGGTCCTGGAGTACACGCGCCGGTTCGATCGGGTCGAGGCCGCTTCGGTTGCCGCGCTCGAAATTTCACCAAAGGAGCTCGGCGCCGCGCTGGCGCGCGTGCCGCACGCACAGCGCGAAGCGCTCGAACAGGCGGCAAGCCGCATTCGCAGCTACCACGAGCGCCAGCGGCTCGAGTCGTGGAGCTTCACCGAAGCCGACGGCACGCGGCTCGGGCAGCGCGTCACGGCGCTCGCGCGCGTCGGCGTCTACGTTCCGGGCGGCAAGGCCGCGTATCCGTCGACCGTGCTCATGAACGTGATCCCGGCGAAGGTGGCGGGCGTGCCCGAAGTCGTCATGACCGTCCCGACGCCGGGCGGCGAGCGCAACGACCTGGTGCTTGCCGCCGCTGCGCTTGCCGGCGCGGATCGCGTATTCGCCATCGGCGGCGCGCAAGCGGTCGCCGCGCTGGCGTACGGCACCGAAACGATTTCGGCCGTCGACAAGATCGTCGGCCCCGGCAATGCCTACGTTGCCGCGGCAAAGCGGCGCGTGTTCGGCGTGGTGGGCATCGACATGGTCGCCGGGCCGTCGGAAGTCCTGATCGTGTGCGACGCGCACTGCGATCCCGACTGGATTGCGCTGGATCTGTTCGCGCAGGCCGAGCACGACGAGCTGGCGCAGGCAATCGCGGTCAGCGCCGATGCCGGCGTACTGGATCGGATCGAGCAGGCCATCGAGCGGCTGCTGCCCGGCATGCCGCGCCGCGCGGTCATCGAGGCGGCTCTTGCCCATCGCGGCGCGCTCATCGCGACGCGGGATCTGGACGAAGCGTTGACGATCGCGAACCGGGTCGCGCCCGAGCACCTGGAGCTCGCGCTCGCCGATGCCGACGCCGTG
>JBOIEI010000394.1:0-8171 GCA_050741055.1 Burkholderiales bacterium
GACGACCATCACCTTGCAGTGGAACATGGTGGGCTGGTACTCGTAGATTTCCGCGCCCGCACGCAGCAGCTTGCCCCAGGTGGAGCGCGACGCCCGCCGCACGATCGCCGTATCGATATGCGGCCCAGGCAGGATGATCTGCACCTTCACGCCGCGCTCGAGCGCGGCGGCGAACATGCCGACCGATACGTCGTCCGGCACGAAATACGATGCGGACATCCGAATGTTGTGCACGGCCGCCGCGATCGACAGCAAATACATGAGCTGCATGCTCTCGGAGCCGCCGCCGGGGGAGCTGGTGAAGACCTGCGCGAAGTGATCGCCGTGCTGTTCGATCGGCGGGAAATAGGCTTCGCCGTGCAGCACTTCCCCGGTCACTTCGATCCAGTTGTCCATGAATGCCGACTGCATTTGCGCAACCGCCGGCCCCTCGATGCGAAAGTGGGTGTCGCGCCAGTGCTCGGGATCCTGGGCGTTGCCGCTCCATAGGTCGGCAATGCCCACGCCGCCGGTGAAACCGATGCGGCCGTCGACCACCAGCAGCTTGCGGTGGGTGCGATTGTTGAGCCGGCCGATGTTGTACCAGCGCGGCCGGTTGTAGCGCTGCAGCGCGACGCCGGCTTCCTTCATGGCCGCGAGCAATTTTTCGTCCATCTTGCTGCTGCCCACCCAGTCGAGCAGCACGTGAACCTTCACGCCGGCGCGCGAACGCTCGGACAGCGCCTCGGCGAACTGCTTGCCGATATCGCCGGACCAGTAGATGTAGGTTTCGAACGTGATGGTCCGTTTCGCCCCGCGGATGGCTGCGAGCATCGCCGGGAAGATCTCGTGCCCGTTCAGCAGCGCCTCGGCGTGATTACCGGGAATCAGAGCGGGGCCCAGCATGACGCCCATCGTGCGCGCGAATTGCGCGTCGGCTATCGTGTAGAGCGATGCGATTTTCCGGTCGACCTGCTTGTCGCCCAGCGAAAGATTGAGCAACAAGACGACGACGATGGCAGTGATGACGACGGTCGCCAGGATCACCTTGGTTCTTCTCGTCATGGGCGCGGGCGCAGGGTTTGCAAAGCGGGCATCCTACTGCATGCCAGCCGCACGTGCGCTCCATAGCAATTTCCGTTCACGGGCTGGAGCGCAGGCGACACGGCAAGGACGCCATTGTTCGATTTCATCACATCGTTCCTGGAGAAGACCGGCTACGCGGGCGTTTTCCTGCTCATGTTGGCCGAGAACGTCTTTCCGCCCTTGCCCTCCGAGGTGATCATGCCGCTTGCTGGCTTCAATGCCGCGCGCGGAGATCTGCACATTGTGGCAGTGACGGCAGTCGGCACCGCTGGCTCGCTGCTCGGCGCGCTGATCTGGTACTTCCTCGGACGAAGGATCGGCCTCGAGCGACTGGAAGGTTGGGCGCAGCGCGGCGGGCGCTGGATCGCCATCTACCCGGACGAACTGACTCGGGCCACCGACTGGTTCGGTCGCCATTGCGCCAAGGCCGTCCTGCTCGGGCGGCTGGTGCCCACGGTGCGCACGTTGATTTCGGTCCCGGCCGGCATCACACGCATGTCGCTCGGGCGCTTCATGCTCTACTCGGCGATCGGATCGGCGCTCTGGACGAGCTCACTCGCGGGCGCCGGTTACCTGCTGGAAGATCGGCATGAGCAGATCGCCCACTATCTCGACCCCGTCGCAAATCTCGTGTTTGCTGCCATCGCCGGCACCTATCTCTACCGGGTCGCCACCATCTCTACCGGGTCGCCACCTTCAAGCGCCAGCGGCACGCCTGAGGCAGCCGGCGCTATGAGGCGAGCGCAAAGGGCGCCCCGCCCCGCGGGGCGGTTCACCACGTGTTACGCAATTCGCGCAGTTTGAGAAATACGGTGCGCGGATCGGGAGCGCTCGGCAGATCGGGAAACGTCTCGCGCAGGCGCGCGATCACGCTCGGACTGCGCAGGCGGAAGAACGTGTTGATCTCGCCTTCGACGTCCAGCGTGGTGACGTAGGGACGGTTCGGATCCTGCCCGCCGATGCGACCGAGCATGGCTTTCGCCTGCTGATTATCGGGCTCCCGATCCAGCGTGAAGCGCAGGTTGTTCTCGATGTAGTCGTGTCCCGGGTAGACGAGCGTATCCTGCGGCAGCTTGGCGAGCTGGTTGACGAAGGTCGTGTACAGCTCCTCGGGATGGCCGCCGTTGTGGCAGTTGCCCGCGCCGGCGTTGAACAACGTATCGCCGCAGAACAAGGCCGGCTGATCGGTGTGCGACAGCAGGCACACGTGCGACATGGTGTGCCCGGGCGTGTCGAGCGCCTCGAGCTCAACGGTGCGTCCCACCTTGACGACGTCGCCCGCGCTCAAGCCCCGCGCCATGCCGGAAATCCTGTCCTTGGCGTTGTGATGCGCAAGGATCCTGGCGCCGGTTTTCTGCACTAGCGCTTCGTTGCCACCGGTGTGATCGCGATGCTCGTGCGTGTTGACGATCTGCGTGATGGTCCAGCCCTTGTCCTTGGCCGCACGCAGGCATTTCTCGTGGTCGAGCGGATCGATCGCGAGTGCCTCTCCCGTTTCGGGGCAGGCGATGAGGTAGTTGAAGTTTCGATACGAATTGGCGGTCCAGATCTGCCTGACGATCATGGCGTGCTCCTGCGGTTACCGATTGCCCATCATAAGCCAGAAACCATACCACTCCCCTGCCAGACGAGGCGGGAGGTCTGAGTATTTCCCCTCTCGAGAAACTACTTCCTCGCCTGTTTCTCCGCCTGCGCCCGACCGGCACGCCGGGCTATAACGCTCCTGGTAAGGAGCGGGGCGCGCAACGCGCGGACGGGGTGGTCACGGAGCTCGTGGCGCCAAACGACGCCATGGCATCTTTACGGCAGCGGATCGCCGTCGGCCGGTGGCGGAACCTCGAACGCACTGACGACGCCGCAGAGCATGGCGTAGTAGCCGATCGCCATGGTGAGCTCGATCAGCCACGGCGTCCCGTGTCGGTTGCGCAACGCATCGAAGCTCGCTTGCTCCACGCGGTTGGTGCGCATGAGCTGCTCGGCATAGGCCACCACCTCGGCCTCTTCAGCCGGAAAACGTGCCGGCGCCGCGCGCGTGCGCACGAGCTCGATCACGTCCTCGCGTATTCCGGCGCGGCGCGCGGCGCCGACCTGCGCGGCCCATACGAATTCGCCTTGGCGCTCGCGCGCGGCCACCAGGATGCCGAGCAAGCGCAGCTTCGCAGGTACGACCGAGTGCTGTCTGAAGTAATCGCCGATGTCGTATACCGGCGGCGCGAGCTTCGGCGTTTGCACCAGTACCGTCGAGGGACCGACCACGCCGCCGAAGGTCTTGATGATTCGATCGGCCAGGGCATGATGCTCGGCCGGCACGTCCTCCTTTCCCTGAACCAACGGGATTCGCGGCATCGCAGCTCCTTCGCTCGAAAAGTTGGTCGACCTGGTCTCGGTGTGCGCGATATTTCGCTGTCGCGCTTTCCCTTTCGCACGCCCACGCCGATCGCGCTCCCGGCGCGAGCGGCGAACTGTAACGCTTTTTGCGGCCCGTGGGCAGCGACCGATCCGCTGCCCCGCAAGAGCAGGCCGCATGCGCGGCGCGCTACAATTGTGGAGGTGCTGCCGGGCAGCGGCAGCAACGGCGCCGAAACCCGGATCGGAGAAGATCGCATGTCCATCGTCGGAGAAGACGTTCGCAACGCGGTCGCCGCCAACGCACCGGAGGCCGACCGCTTCGTCAAACCCCAGGTCGACACCACGCTGCCAAGGCGCCTGCGCGGCATACTCGCATTGCAGGATCTGGAAGAGCCGGCCCGGCGCTATCTACCGCGTCCCATTTACGGCTACGTGTCGGGCGGAGTCGAAACCAACGCGGCGCTGCGCGAGAATCGCGCTGCATTCGACGACTTCGCGTTCATCCCGCGCGCCCTGGTCGACGTCTCGGTTCGCAGCACGCAGGCGACGTTGTTCGGCCACACCTACAATGCGCCGTTCGGCTTCGCGCCCATGGGCGGCACATCGATGGTGGCCTACCAGGGCGATGTCGTGCTGGCGCGTACCGCGGCCGAAGAAAACATCCCGATGATCATGAGCGGCGCCTCGCTCACACGCCTGGAGGACGTGCGCGCGGCGGGGCGGACGGCCTGGTTCCAGGCGTATCTTCCGGGCGACAGCGCGCGCATCCAGACGCTCGTCGATCGCTGCATCAAAGCCGGGTTCGACACGCTGGTGCTCACCATCGACGTGCCCGTCAACGCCAATCGCGAGAACAACGTGCGCAGCGGCTTCTACAAGCCGCTGCGGCCGACACCGCAGCTCGCGTGGGATTGCCTGTCGCACCCGCGCTGGTTCGGCGGCATGCTGGTGAGGACCATCGTCAATCACGGCATGCCGCACTTCGAGAACATGGGTACCCGCGTTCCGCTGATTACAACCAAGGCCGAGCGCGATCGCGGCAACCGCGATCAGCTTTCCTGGAAGCACGTCGAGCTCATGCGCAACCTGTGGAAGGGCAAGCTCGTGCTGAAGGGAGTGCTCAACAAGGAGATCGCCCGCATCGCGCGCGGTAGCGGCGTCGACGGCATCATCGTCTCCAACCACGGCGGACGGCAGCTCGACCATTCGGCGGCGCCGTTGCGCGTACTGCCGGGCATCAAGGCCGAAGCGGGCGACATGACGGTCATGATGGACGGCGGCATCCGGCGCGGCACCGATATCCTCAAGGCACTCGCGCTCGGCGCGCAATTCGTCTTCGTGGGTCGTCCGATTCTCTATGCCACCGCCATCGGCGGCGCGGTCGGTCTGCGTCATGCCGTGAAGCTGCTGCACGACGAGGTGAGCCGCGACATGGCGCTGCTCGGAATCACCTCGCTCGAACAGATGACGCGCAGCCTCCTCATGCCTACGCGCAGCTTCGACGGTTTCCCGCAGGGCTGAGCGGCGACCGCTTGGGCACGAAGCGCCGGGATGGTGAGATGTTGTGCGTGTCTGGATGGCCCTTGCAGGGCGCACATCGGCATGCAGACCGGTGCCGTTCGCCCGGCGCGGACCATGGTCCGCGAATTCCCGGCCTCACCCCCGTCCGCGACGTTGTCCCGTCCCGCCCCTCCTCGTTCAGGAGGCGAAGCTCGAACATTACCCTCCTCGTCGAGGAGGGTCGCCGTCGAAGGACGCCGGGTGGTCGAGGTTGGGTGATCGTAACCTGGCCGAAGACGGTGCGCGAGTCCGGTGAAAGCGAATAGCTCCGTCCGCAGAAGCCGATTGCGCTAGCGGCGAGCCCCGAGCAGCGTTCGGTGGTCGACCATGATGCACCGGTCCTGCACCACCTGGATGCCGGCTTCAGCAAGCTCGAGCGCGGCCTGGTCGTTTCGAATCCCGAGCTGGAACCAGACCGCACGCGGTTTCTTGGCCAGGATGTCCTCGACGTGCGGCGGGATATCGGCGGGACGGCGGAAGACGTTCACCAGATCGACGATGTGCGGGATGCCGGCGAGCTCGCGATAGACCTTGCGGCCGAGAATCTCGGTCGCCTGCGGATAGTAGACCGGCACCGGTATCACGTCGTAACCGGACGCCTGCAGATATTGCGGCACGTAGTAGGCGGCCTGCTCGTCTTGCGCTTCGGTCTTGATGCCGAGCACCGCGATGGTCCGCGTTTGTTCCAGCAGGCTGCGTAGCCCGGCCGAGCTCTCGACGAAGTTGGGATGTGCAGCCATTGCTTCCTCGCTGGTCTACGGCCTGGCTCCTCTATGGCCTGGCTGTGTCTACGGCGTATAAAGGCGTGCAATGCATATGCCCGCCCGGATCGCTTATGCTTGGCCCTTCGGCATGTGCGGGACGCACCATGGTAACCCTCATCGAAAATTTCCGCGCGGTCTTCTACGCGCCGTTCTATGCCGCCGAGGCATTGGGTGCGTATGCAGCCGAGGGTCTCGACGTTCGCATCACCATGTCATCGGAAGCCGGGTCGACGCTCGTTTCGCTCAATGCCGGCGCGGGCGACGTGTCCTGGGGCGGGCCGCTGCGGATCATGAAAGCGCTCGACAACGATCGCGCGGGCGGCTACGTCGGGTTCTGCGAGGTGGTGGGGCGCGACCCGTTCTTTCTCGTCGGGCGCACGCCCAATCCGGCATTCCGTATACAGGATCTTCGCGGCAAGCGGCTCGCCATCGTCACCGAAGTGCCCACCCCATGGATCTGCCTGCAATACGATCTGCGCAATGCCGGTATCGACCCCGCTTCGATGCAACTGACTGCGGCAGGAACGATGGCGCAGAACGCCCGCGCGCTCGCAGCCGGCGACGCCGACGTGATCCAGGTGTTCCAGCCGTACGCCGAGGAACTGATCGAGTCCGGCACCGGCCATGTCTGGTATGCCGCGGCCTCGCGCGGACCCACCTCGTACACGAGCCTCAACACCACCCGGGCTTTTCTCGAGCGCAATCCCGAGACCGCGGCCGGCATGACGCGCGCGATGCACCGGACGCTCAGGTGGATCGCAGCGCGCGACGGCAGCGCCCTGGCGACGGCAATCGGACGCTATTTCGAGGCCATCCCGCTGGAGCGGCTCGCCGCCTGCATCGAGCGTTACAAGGCGATTGGACTATGGAACAGCGAGCCGACGTTTCACCGCGAAGGCGTGGAATGGCTGCGCGAGGCGATGCTGGCGGCGGGCTTCATCCGCACGCGCCTTGCTTTCGAGGAATGCGTCGACAACCGCTTCGCCGAGCGCAGCGTGGCGGAGAACCCGCCGCCGTTGTAAGCCGGCGCCTCGGCGTGCTGCAGCGCGAGGCGATCCTTGCAACCCGCGTGAGCCCGTAGACTTGGTTATTTCAGCGGACGTTGCAGGCGCTCCGCCGCAGGCCGATCCTTCCATCGAGGATCTCCAAAGGCGTGCCTCGGCCGCTATTGCGGCTGTTCGTACACGATCGGCGTTCCGTCCGGCGATTGCGCAGGACGTAGCGGCTTGCGCGTCGCGGCTGCGGCGATTGCCTGCGGCAGCGCGCGGCGCGGCCCGTCCAGCGCCTTGCCGTTCTCGCTTGCCCAGTCGCGCGCGGCCTGCAAGCGTGCAGCCGTGACGGGATGGGTACGCAAAAACTCGGGAATCGATTTGTCGGCCAGCACGCCAGCGCGCGGCAGGCGCATGAACGCCTCGAACAACTCGAGCGCGCCGCCGATGTGGCCGTATTCGGCCGCAATCACGCGCAGCGCCTCCTCGTCGGCCTCGCGTTCCTGGTCCCGGTTGAAGGTCAGCAACGTGACCATGCCGGCTTGGCTCAGCACGTTGCCACCCAGCGCGCGTCCCAGTTCCGCCGATACCACGGAAAGGATCAGTCCGACGGCGACGCCGCGTCCGAGCGCAGCCGCCGGGTGGCGATGCTTGATGTGCGCCAGTTCGTGCGCCATCACGGCCGCGAGCGCGTCCTCGCTCTGCAGCTTGCCGAGCAAGCCGCGAAAGAATACGGCCTGGCCGCCCAAAGTGGCGAATGCGTTGACAGTGCCGCCTTCATGGTAGCCGATATGGATCGTCATCCCGCGCGGCAGATCCATGCGCGCAGCCAGGCGTTCGGCGAGCGCCTGCAACTCGGCCTGCGCCGCTCGCGCTTCCTCGGTTGGCGGGGTGCTCGCAAATTCGATTCCACGCGCGAGCGCGAGCTCGTATTCGAACGGGATACGCGGCGCGATCCACTGGGCGCAATACGAAACCGCCATCACCAACGCGACGACCACCGCGATTGCACCGCCCGCGAGCCAGGCGAACTCCTTCAGCGGATGCTCCTGGGAGGCGTTGATGCCTTCCGCCGGCAGGCGGTTCTCGAGCTTCACGCCGGCCGGGGCAGCGAGTGCGGCGCCTCGAAAGCCTGGCCGCGCGTCAACGCCTCAGCGGGCGCCATGCTGCGGATACCGGCGCTCAACGGGACCAGGGCGGTACCGTAGGCCAGCACTTCGATGGCGGGCGCCCAGCCGCTCGAAATGGAAGTGGTTTCGAAGCGCACGCACACCACGAGCCGGGCGCCCTTGGCGCGTGCCTGCTCCTTCAGTCGCAGCACCGCCTCGCGGCGCGCGCGCTCGAGCAGCGTCTCGTAGGCGCGAAAGCGGCCGCCGATCAGGTTGCGCAACCCGGCGACGAAGGTCTTGAAGTAATCGGCGCTCACCACCACGGTGCCGTGGAC
>JBOIEI010000395.1:0-2138 GCA_050741055.1 Burkholderiales bacterium
GTCGAGCAGCGCGCGCTTGAAGCCGTGCACCGTGCGCTCGCTCAAGTCCTCGAAGCGCGTGCCGGCAACGTGCCGGGCCAGGCGGCGGGTGGCATCCTGCTGCTCGCTGCCCGCGAGAGCCGGGGCGAGGTCGTTCATGGCGTTCTCCAGGGATCGGCAAAAGGGAAGTATCGGGCGGGAGTATCCGGCGCGACGCCCGCAGACAACCGATGCTACCCCAGGGCGGCGAGGGTGAAAACCCGGAGGGAGAGGGAGACAAGCCGATACGCCGTCAGCCCTCGCGATGGTGCGTGTGCCGTTCGGCGAGGACGATGAGGTCGTTCGTTACGTCGGTGACACCGGGCACCGCGGCGGCCACGTCGGCCACAGCGCGCTTGTCGGCACTCGTATCGACCACGCCCTCGAGCTTGATGCGCCCCTGATCGGCGCTGATCGCGATGCGGATCGTGCGCGTCGCCGGCGCCTGGCGCAGCGCCGAGCGCACGTGCGCCTCCAGCCGCAGGTTCTCGAGCTTCGCGTGCGAGGCGGGCGTCTCCTGGAAGTCCGGATGGCGCACGTGGCGCAGCACAGTGTCGACGCACTCGTCGATCGACACCCGCTCGGTGTTGAGCACGAGGTCGTACTGTTCGGCATCCCACCAATCGACACCGAAGTGCCGGCGCACGATCGCGGCGTGCGCCTCGTCGTTGCTCTCCACCTCGCGCCGCGCCAGCGACTCGTCGCTCGTCTTCATGCGCGCCTGCATGCGCTCGATGCGCAGCGGCTTCGGCGCGCACACCCGCACGCAGACGACATGCGCGACCGGCCGCAGCAGGTTGGCCGCGCCCCAGCTGCGCAGGATGGCGCCCGCGTCCTTCGAGGCCAGGCTGAAGGTCTCGTCGGCGGTATAGATGCAAAGCGAGGTGTGATCGGCGGTGAGCCGCTCGAAGAAGCTCGGCTGGCCTTCGAGCAGCTTGATGACGTGGCTTTTGCGCAGCCGCATCTTGTCCGCCAGCGGCTCGATGATTTCGTGGTGCAGGACCGGGATGCCGAGCGCATCGGCGACACCCTTCGCCACATCCTTGCCCAGCGACCCCATTTCCCGCGTCATGGCGATCAACGGCATGTCGTCCCCTCCCCGGCTCCTGGCCGGCGGCCATTATAGCGAGCGTTCCACTCGCCGAGACGGCGATCCGGCGCCCCGGTGTATCATCGAAGGCGCGCGCTCGAGCATCCTTGCCGCGCATCCCGTCTGTCTCGCGCATCATCAGGAGCTCGCCCATGGCCCACCCATCGTCCGCCGGCGCGCGATTTCGTGCCGCTCTCCATGCCGAGAAGCCGCTGCAGATCGTCGGCGCGGTGAATGCCTATACCGCGATGCTCGCCCAGGCCGCGGGCTTTCGCGCCATCTACCTTTCCGGCGGCGGGATCGCGAATGCTTCGCTCGGCCTGCCCGATCTGGCCATCACGACCTTGAACGACGTGCTGATCGACGTCGATCGGATCACCAGCGCGTGTGCGGCTCCCCTCATGGTGGATATCGATACCGGGTTCGGCGGCATGTTCAACATCGCGCGCACGGTGAAGTCCCTCATCAAGCAGGGCGCCGGAGCGCTGCACATGGAAGACCAGGTAGCGATCAAGCGCTGCGGCCACCGCCCTGGCAAAGCGGTCGTCTCGACCGAGGAGATGGTGGATCGCATCAAAGCCGCGGTGGACGCGCGCACCGATCCGGATTTCTTCATCGTCGCCCGCACCGACGCGCTCGCCGTGGAGGGCCTGGAGGCAGCGATCGAGCGCGCGGTGGCCTGCAAGGCGGCGGGCGCTGACGGCGTATTTGCCGAGGCAGTCAGCGAGCTGCCGCAATACCAGCGCTTCGGCGCCGCGCTCGGTGCGGGCTACCCGCTGCTCGCCAACATCACCGAGTTTTCGAAAACGCCCGGGTTCACGGTGGAAGAATTGCGCGGCGCCGGCGTGGCCATGGCGCTTTATCCCTTGTCGGCCTTCCGCGCCCAGTCCGCCGCCGCGTTGAAGGTGTTCGAGGCGATCCGCCGCGACGGCTCGGCGCAGCAGGTGCTGCCGCTCATGCAAACGCGCGACGAGCTCTACCAGCACCTCGACTATCACGCCTACGAGCGCAAGATCGATCAGCTCTATGC
>JBOIEI010000396.1:0-3424 GCA_050741055.1 Burkholderiales bacterium
GGATTGGTCATGGGTGGAATGCGAAGGATAGCGGGCGGATGTCATCGCGCTTCTCCTTGGAACGAAAGCGTCGCGAGGACAGACCAAGGGACTGTCGCGACGCCCGGATGGGATGCAACTGGAAACCAGCACGCGCGATGCCCGTTTTGTCTACCCGTTTTGTCTACCCGTTTGTCGATATGGCCTGTTTCGTGCGGGCGCACTCGCGCACAGCAGCGCGTCAAGTCGATATGGAGCCAGCCGTGGACGATCCACCAGTTGCAAACGCCGATGCGCCGCTCGATGCCGAGGCGTTACGCGCGCTGCATGCGTGGTGGCGGGCGGCCAACTACCTGGCGGTTGGTCAGATTTATCTGCTCGACAATCCCTTGCTGCGCACGCCGCTTTCGATCGATCACGTCAAGCCGCGTCTTCTCGGCCATTGGGGCACCACGCCGGGCCTGAGCTTCATATGGGCGCATCTGAATCGCGTGCTGCGCCGAGATCCCGCGCTGGACATGATCTACATCGCGGGGCCCGGCCATGGCGGCCCGGCGCTGGCAGCTTGCGCCTGGCTCGAGGGCACGATGTCCGAGCGCTATCCCGAGGTGTCGCTCGACGAGGCCGGCATGCAGCGGCTGTTCAAGCAGTTCTCCTTTCCGGGCGGCATCGGCAGCCATGCCACGCCCGAGATACCGGGCTCGATCCACGAGGGCGGGGAGCTGGGCTACTCGTTGGCGCACGCCTACGGTGCGGCGTTCGACCATCCGTCGCTGATCGTCGCTTGCGTGGTGGGCGACGGTGAAGCGGAAACCGGTCCGCTCGCCGCCGCATGGCATTCGAACAAGTTTCTCAATCCCGCCCGCGATGGCGCGGTGCTGCCAATCCTGCATCTGAACGGCTACAAGATCGCCAATCCCACCGTGCTCGCGCGCATCCCGGCGCAGGAACTGGAGAGCCTGTTCGTCGGCTACGGCTACCGGCCCTACGTGGTGGAAGGCGACGAGCCCGAGCGCATGCATCAGGCGATGGCGGCAACGCTCGACTCGGTCATGGCGGAAATTCGCCGCATTCAGAGTGAAGCGCGCTCGGCAGGCGCGGTGACGCGACCGCGCTGGCCGCTCATCATCCTGCGTACGCCCAAGGGTTGGACCGGACCGAAGGAAGTGGACGGCAAGAAGACCGAAGGAAGCTGGCGCTCGCACCAGGTTCCGCTTGCCGAGCTGCGCAACAAGCCCGATCACTTGCGGCAACTTGAAGCGTGGTTGCAGAGCTATCGGCCGCAAGAGTTGTTCGATGCGAACGGCGCACCGCTGCCGCAGCTGCGCAGCTTCGCGCCGCAGGGCGACAAGCGCATGAGCGCCAGCGCGTACGCCAACGGCGGCATGCTGGTGCGTGACCTGGCGCTGCCCGATTGCCGTGACTATGCGCTCGAGGTTACTGCCCCGGGGGCGGTCAAAGGCGAGGCCACGCGTGCGTTGGGCAAATATTTGCGCGACGTGATGCGGCTCAACCAGCCGTATTCCAACTTTCGTCTGTTCGGGCCCGACGAGGTGGCATCCAATCGCCTCGATGCCGTGTTCGAAGTATCCGAGCGCACGTGGCTCGCCGAGCGCACGAGTGAGGACGATAACCTCGCACCCGACGGTCGGGTGATGGAGATCCTGTCGGAGCACCAGTGCCAGGGTTGGCTCGAAGGCTATCTCCTCACCGGACGCCACGGCGTTTTCACCTGCTACGAGGCCTTCATCCATATCGTCGATTCGATGTTCAATCAGCATGCGAAGTGGCTGAAGATCGCCAAGGAGGTGCCGTGGCGGCGACCGATCCCGTCGCTCAACTACCTGCTCACCTCGCACGTATGGCGTCAGGATCACAACGGCTTCTCGCACCAGGACCCCGGTTTCATCGACCACGTGGTGAACAAGAAGGCCGGCATCATTCGCGTGTACCTGCCGCCGGACGCCAATACGCTGCTCGCGGTGGCAGAAAGCTGTCTGCGCTCGCGCGACCTGGTGAACGTCATCGTCGCCGGCAAGCAGCCGCAGGCGCAGTGGCTCGACCTGCACGCCGCTTCGGAGCATTGTCGCAAGGGGATCGGCGTGTGGGAATGGGCGAGCAACGAAGACGACACTGCGGATGTCGTCATGGCCTGCGCGGGCGACGTGCCGACTCTGGAGACGCTCGCCGCGGTGGGGTTTCTGCGCGAGCATGCGCCGCAGCTACGTGTGCGGGTCGTGAACGTGGTCGATCTGATGACGTTGCAGCCGCGCGAGGAGCATCCGCACGGCCTCTCGGAGGAAGAGTTCGATGCGCTCTTCACCACCCACCGGCCGATCCTCTTCAACTATCACGGCTATCCGTGGCTCATCCATCGCCTGACGTACCGGCGCACCAACCACGACAACCTGCACGTGCGCGGCTACAAGGAGGAAGGAACGACCACCACGCCGTTCGACATGGCGGTGCGCAACGACATCGACCGCTATCACTTGCTGCTCGACGTCGTGCAGCGAGTGCCCGAGGCGGCGCGCTATGCCACGCGATTGCGTTCATTCGCCCGAGACAAACTCGCACAGCATGCGCACTATATCGTTGAGCGCGGCGAAGACATGCCGGAGGTGCGCGACTGGCACTGGCAAGGTCAGACCGGGGCCGCCGGCGGGCAGGGCGGCGAATGATCATCGTCGTCATCGGTGCTGCGGCGACGGGCAAATCGACGCTCGGAAAGGCGCTCGCCGGCGCGCTCGGGTGGCCCTTCCTCGAGGGCGACGATTTCCACCCTGAGTCCAATCACGCGCTCATGGCCGCCGGGATCGCGCTCGGCGACAAGGAGCGCGCGCCGTGGCTCGCTGCGCTTGCGCACTCGATCGGCGAGCACGCGCGCATGGGCTCGTCGGCGGTGTACGCCTGTTCGGCGCTCAAGCGCCGCTATCGCGCGGCCTTGCTGGCCGAGGGCACCGCACCGCAAGCGGTGCGATTCGTCTACTCACCGCAAGCGGTGCGCTTCGTTTTCTTGCATGCGCCGCGTGCGGTGCTCGAAGAGCGACTTGCACGCAGGCAGGGTCATTTCTTTCCGGCGTCGTTGCTCGACAGCCAACTGAACGATCTGGAGCCGCCCGGTGAAGACGAGCCCGCGCCGACGTTGACCGTGGATGCAACGCACCCGGTCGATGCGCTGGTCGCGCAGACGCTCGACTGGCTCCGGGCTGCGCGCGAATAAGGCGCCGGGCCGCGCGAGCTCGCCCGGCTTATCGACGATCTCGACTTGCATTGCCGTCCGCGGGTTCGAGCCATCCGCCGAAGGGCGCGATCATCGCGTCGGCTTCCTTCGGTCCCCAGCTTCCTTGCGCGTACGAATGCACTGGCACGTCTGTGCCGAGCACCGGCTCGAGGATGCGCCACTGCGCCTCGATCGTGTCCTGGCGCGCGAACAGGGCGGTGT
>JBOIEI010000397.1:0-14333 GCA_050741055.1 Burkholderiales bacterium
ATTGCCGAGGCCGCTTTGCCGGAATACGACATAACCGGCTGGTTCGGCATGCTGGCGCCGGCGGGCACTCCGCAGGAGGCAGTGGCCACGCTGAACCGGGCACTAGGAAAAGCGTTGCAGCAGCCTGACGTGAGAAAGCGCCTCCTTGAACATGAAGGGGCCGATCCCGCCGGCGGTTCGGCCGCAGAGTTCGCGCAGTTCATCAGCGCCGAGCTTAGGAAGTATGCCGAAATCGTACGGATCTCCGGCGCGCGACTCGAGTAAGGCATGCGGCTTGCCATGTACCAACCTGCGCGCGAGCGCCAGTGCAAATGGCGAATCGGTGCTGCCATCGACGGCTTCATGCTCGATCTTGAAGCCGCGATAGCAGCATACGACCGGGAGGAGACTGTCGATGCTCCGGCAGTCGACCTACCCGCCAACATTCTCGAGCTGCTGCGTCGGGGAGATGAGGCCTTGGAGGCTGTGCGGCGCGTGCACGAGTGGGCGCACAGTCGCCGCACCGCGAGTCCTGGCGCGCGGCGGATGTTTCTACCAATCGACGATTGCGTGCTGGACGCTCCACTGCGCCCCGGCAAGTTGATCACGCTCGCACGCAATTATCACGAGCACGTGGTCGAGCATGGACTCACGCATACGGGTAACGTGCCATCGGCGTCCATCAAAGCCTCCTCCTCGTTGACTGGCCCCTATGACGACATTGCCAGGCCAACGGTGGAGCGCCAGCTCGACTACGAAACCGAACTCGCCGTAGTGATCGGCCGGCGCTGCAAGAACGTGCCGCAGGCACGAGTCTACGAGGTCATAGCCGGCTACACCGTATTGTGCGACATCGTCGCGCGCCAGGTGCTGAAGATCGAGCGCGCAGCAGGAAATCAGTTCCTGGGAAAGATGTTCGATTCGTTTGGGCCGCTCGGTCCGTGGCTCGTGACCAAGGACGAAGTGCCCGCCCCCATGAACCTGACGATCACGACACGCGTGAACGGCGAGTTGCGCCAGCATAGCAATACCGCCAGGATGATCTGGAACATTTCCCAGCTCGTTGCCTATTTCTCGCAGGCGACCCTGGAGCCGGGCGACATCATCTCCACCGGCACTCCCGCGGGCGTCGCTGCGGGACGCAAGCCGCACGAGTCGCCTTGGTTCCTCTGCGCGGGCGATCTGATCGAGTGCGAAGTTGAGGGCGTGGGCCTGCTCCGCAACCGCGTCGTCGAAGACACGAGTGGTCCGGCAAGCTGGGATTGGACGGTCCGATGACCTTCACTTCTTCACTAGGACCGAGTATCTCACTTCCCAGAGCTCGCCGGCCGGCAGGAGTAGGCGAGACCGAATCGTTCATTGTTCAATGGAGGATGCAATGAAAATCACGCCCTTGAGCAACGTGATGGGTGCTGAGATGACGGGCGTTGACCTTGGCCAGCCGCTCAGCTCAAGCTACCGCCAGCAGCTGTACCAGGCGTTTCTCGATCACTTGCTTTTGTGCGTGCGCGGCCAGCGCTTCGAGGATGTCGCGGCTTTTCTCAACGCAGCGCGCACCTTCGGCGAACCGAAGGTGCAGCATCTCGAGTCCTACCGCTCCGATAAGGATCCCGAGGCGGGAGTCGTTTCGAGCGAGGACCGGGACGTCAAGGACGGCAAGCGGATCATTCGCGGGACGATGTTCCATACTGACGAGAGCTTCATCGCGGCGCCGCCCAAGGCGACGGTTTTGTACGCAGTGCAGATCCCCGGGCGCGGCGGCGACACCCGTTACGTCAACATGAGGATGGCTTACGAAGCGTTGGACGACGGCACAAAGGAAGAGATCGACAAGCTGACGGCGATTCATTACTACGGCAAGAAGCGTGAAGGCCGCAAAGTGCCTTCGCTCACCGACGAGCAAATGAAAAACACGCCGGCAGTGGAACATCCCGTCGTGCGAACGCACGAAGAAACCGGCGCCAAAGCGCTCTATGTGCACGAGACGATGACCGACTACATCGTTGGCATGGATCCGCCCGCAAGCGAAGCACTATTGCGGCAGCTCTACGACCATAGCGCCCAGAACCCCCAGTTCCAGTACCACCATCAATGGCGCACGGGTGATTTTGTTATCTGGGATAACCGCGCGACATTGCACGCTGCAACGGCCGACTACGCGGAAAATGAAAAGCGTCTGATGTATCGCACCATGATCAAGGGCAGGCCGACGCGCTGATGCGACGGACGTAGCGCAACTTGGGTTGGAAATCTACCGCTGGAGGTCAGATGCCGTGGTAGCAGTTGTACCACAAGAAGAAAAACCCCGGGCTTTAACCCGGGTTTTAATGGTGGAGGCGGCGGGACAGCCGGATCCGCTTCTTTCGAAGCGGGCTGGACTATGCCTTCATCCCGGTTGCCCGGGATGCGGGGCGTGTTATCCGCGCCAGTGTGCACGCGGATCCTAGTACCGGCTCGCCCCTTTCAGGGATCAGCCGGTCTATGAGTCTCTACAGGGCAGGCCTGAGGTTGGCCCTCTTCCTACCCCTCGGCGTTGCCATACCGGACTTTCGTCCGGCCCAGGGTTCGCCGATGTGAGCCCCGTTTTCACTCTGCCTTTGCAGGCAGAGGCGACCTTGACAGGCAATCGCCCTTGCAGGGCGCGCTCGCGCATGCAGGCGCTCGCCGCTCGCAAGGCACACGGCATGAAGCAGTTCATGCCGTGTGTCGCTTGCGAGCCCCGCGTCCGTCCCGGACGCTCCTTCGATTCTCTGCGCCCATCAACGCCAAAGGCCACCCACAAGGGGTGGCCTTCGTCGTTGGTGGAGGCGGCGAGAATCGAACTCGCGTCCGTAAGCCCTCCACAGGCAGGTCTACATACTTAGCCTGGCCGTTTGGGTCTCGCCTCGCGCCCGCCGGCCGGCGGGCTGACGCTTGGCCAGTCGCTTCGACGGATCCACCCGGTCAAGCGACCAAACCGGGCAGAGGGGCTGATGTAAATGACGCTGCACCGAGTGAAACAAGCTTGGCTTGCGCCTCGCTTACCCGGCCTAGCCCATCAGCAGACTAGTGCAGCGTCTAGCCGGTGTTAGGCGGCTAGAGCGTAACGCTCGTCGTTGGCGTTTATAGCGTTTTCCAGTGGTTTTACGAGGTGACTGGTCCTCGGTATGCACTGCACTGCTTCGTGACCCACGTCGAAACCAGGTCGCCCCCGGTGTTCGCACGGGCGCCGCAGGCGCCCAATTCGTTCGGGCGCCGCATAGCGGCCCGAGTCATTATCGCAAATGGGGACGGGATGCGGCGCTTTCAACCGGGATCGGCCAAGCCGATCGGCCCCGCAGCTTCGGACCCCGCCGAGGGACCGGTCTCCGCGGGTGGCGCATCCTGCGGCGCCGGGGCCGGTTCCGCGTCAGCCGGTGTCTCCTTCTGCTTCAGCACGTTGCCATCGTCCTCGCTCATATCCTGCCAGTCGCAAGGACGACCCTTCTTGGTCGGCACGGTCATCACGCCGGTGATCAGACCGAACGTGCCGCAGTAGGGCATGCGGTCGACTTCGTTGGCATGGATGTAGTACTTGTCACCATTGCGCTCGATACGCATGGTGCCCTTGATGAGATTGATCACCGTGCCTGCCTTGGAATCCACCCATTGTGCACGCCCGTCGCCCGGCCAGGATTCGAATGAGCAGTGGAATGGGCCGCTGCTGCTCCAGTAGGCGATGTAGACCGGCTTGTTCTTCACCGTTTCCATCACCAGCCGGGTCTGCTTCTCGTAGGGGCCGACCTTGCATTGGTGGCGCTGCTTCGGCCCCTGGACGACACGCTTGCTCTTAACCTTGTCCTTGCTCTTGCCATTCTGCTGTGCATAGGCAGGCGCCAGTGCAAACGCGACGGCGACCGCCACTGCCATCGAGCGCAGAAGCATGAAGACTCTCCTCCGGTGAGCGATTGGTGGTTGGATGAGGAACCTATTCTCGTCGGCCATCGATCCGGGCGTCAAACCGGGGTGCCGGTTTGACATGCCGGGTGGAAGCGGGCGGCTCAAAATGCAACCTTACGTACCACTACGAAATGGCTGCGAGCAGCTCGAGCGGGTGGCGCAGCCTCAGATCCGCCGGCCACAACTCGGGCGGGTTGCCCAGTCCGAGGTAGCCGTATTCGGCGACCGCGACGCGCATGCCGGCGGCCCGGCCGGCGATCATGTCACGCTCGTCATCGCCGAGGTAGATGCATGCAACCGGCTCGACACGCGCGATACCGGCCGCAGCGAGCAGCGGGCCCGGGTGCGGCTTGCGGTGGGGTGTGGAGTCGCCGCTGACGACGCAGGCTGCCCGCTCCAGCAGCCCCAGCAGCCGCAGCAGCGGAAGCGTGAAGCGTTCGGCCTTGTTGGTCACGATGCCCCAGCGCAGCCCGCGCGACTCGATTTGATCGAGGAGCGCTTCGATCCCGGGGAATAGCCGCGTTTCGCGGCAAAGATCGCGTTCGTACAATGCCAGGAACTCGGCGGTAAGGCTTTCGTAGCCCGGATCGCCGGGCGCGATCCCGAAGCCCACGTCGAGCATTCCCCTGGCACCGCTCGAGGCCACCTTGCGAACCTGCTCCAGCGGCAAAGGGGGCTTGTCGCGCGTGCGCAGCAGCGTGTTCAGGGCGTGGCCGAGATCGGGCGCGGTGTCGGCAAAGGTGCCGTCGAGGTCGAACAGGATGGCCTGCGTTCGAGCCGGGTCGGAGGCATTCACTGGGATGTCTATTCGTTGCGGCAGTACATGATGTAGTTGACGCTGGTATCCGGTTCCAGGGCGTAGCGGCGCGTCACCGGGTTGTAGGTCATGCCGATCAGGTCGATCACTTCCAGCCCGGCGTGGCGGCACATCGCGGCGAGCTCCGAGGGCCGGATGAACTTGGCGTAGTCGTGCGTACCGCGCGGAAGAAGCCTGAGCAGATATTCGGCGCCCAGGATCGCGTACAGGTAAGCCTTCGGATTGCGCGCGATGGTCGAGAAGAAAGCCGACCCGCCCGGACGCAGCAGCGTGGCGCACGCGCTCACCGTGCTTTGCGGATCGGGAACGTGCTCGAGCAGCTCCATGCAGGTCACGATATCGAACCGGGCCGGTTGCTCCTGCGCGCACGCTTCGGCCGAGATCAAGCGGTAGTCGACGCTGTGCCCGCTTTCGTACAAGTGCAGCTGGGCGACCTTCAGCGCCCGCTCCGACAGGTCGATTCCGCTCACGCGCGCACCGCGCTCGGCCATCGCCTCGGTGAGGATTCCGCCGCCGCAGCCGATGTCCAGCACTTCCTTGTTGGCGAGCTTCGCCTTGCTATCGATGTAGTCCAGACGCAGCGGATTGATCTCGTGCAGCGGGCGAAACTCGCTGCCTGGATCCCACCAGCGGTGCGCGAGCTCGCTGAACTTGGCGATCTCGGCCGGATCGACGTTGACGGTCATGACGGCGGCGGCAATGGTATCGAGGTCGGCGACATCAGGCTCGGCGCGCCGTACCGCGCGCGTGCGGTGCAATGCGTGCCTGCCAGGGCGTAGCGAGGTGTTGGGCGGCGCGCAGTTCCGGCCGGGTCAGCTCGCCGTTCTCGAGCGCGGGCTCGCCGCCCACCCAGACGTGGCTCACGTTGTGCCTGCCGGCCGCGTACACAAGGTGGGACACGGGATCGTAGCACGGCGTCAACTCGGGCGCCCCGAAGTCGACTGCAACGATGTCCGCCGCCTTTCCGGGTGCGAGGGAGCCGACCACGCCATCCAGCCCCAGCGCCCGTGCGCCGTTCAGTGTCGCCATCTTCAAAACCTCGTGTGCCGGCAACGCGGTCGGATCGTTCGCCACCGCCTTGGCGAGCAGCGCCGCCTGGCGCATTTCGGCGAACAGGTCCAGGCGGTTGTTGCTCGCCGCGCCGTCGGTGCCGATGCCCACGTTGACACCGGCGGCAACGAGCTGCGCCACCGGCGCCATGCCGCTCGCGAGCTTCAGATTCGACGAGGGACAGTGCGCGACATGACAACCGTGGGAGGCGAGAAGCGCTACCTCCTCCGTCGACAGATGAACGGCATGCACCGCGACCAGGTTCGGACCCACCAGCCCGAGGCTGCGCAGGCGCTCGAGTGGTCGGCGGCCGTCGCGTGCGCTGCCTTGCGCGATCTCGTCGGCGCTCTCGTGCACGTGCATGTGGATCGGGAGGTCCAGCTCGTTGGCGTACGTGGCCACCTGGGCGAGCGCCTTGTCGCCCACCGAATACGGCGCGTGCGGCGCGAAGCAGAAGGAGAGCAGCGGTTGAGCGCGCAATGAATCGCGCAGGGCGAGGCCCTTGCTGAGATAGTCGGCTGGGTCGGAAGCGTACGGCGAGGGAAAATCGATCACGATCATCCCGATCGACGCGCGCATGCCGGCTGCGATGGCGGCCCGCGCCGCGGCTTCGGGAAAGAAATACATGTCGTTGAAAAGGGTCACGCCGCCGCGCAGCATCTCCGCGCAGGCGAGCAATGTACCGTCGTAGACGAAGGACGGCGAAGCTTCGCGCATCTCCACCGGCCAGATGTGCTGCTGCAGCCATTGCATGAGCGCGACGTCGTCCGCGATGCCGCGAAGCAACGTCATGGCCGCGTGGGTGTGCAGATTCACCAGGCCGGGGATCAGGACGTGCCCGTCCAGGTGCACTTGGCGCGCAGGAGCGAATTGCCGCCGCGCTTCCTGCACCGGCAGCAATGCTTCGATGCGCCCGTCATGAACGGCGAGCGCATGCTCCTCCAGCACGCCGGCGGGCTCGACCGGGACGATCCAGCGGGCGTCGATCAGGCAATCGATAGGCTTCATTCGGGCTCGCGGCAACGGGCGCCATGAATCATTACCCGCGGACACTAGCAAGAATATCGATTCATGCCTATCCGCCCGGTGGGGTAAAAATCCGCAATACTGGATCAGCTCGACGAAGTGAGCGGATGACCAAGCGGATTTCGGCGCAAAAAAAAGCCCTGCATCGCAGGGCTTTTTTTCGACCTTTCGGTCAGCCGGCTACTTCTTGGGCTTCGGCTTGGGTGCAGCGTCGTCCTTCGGCTTGGCCTTCGGCTTCGGCTTGGGCTTGCGGCCCACCGCTTCGATGTCGACGCGGCGGTTCGGCGCCAGGCAGTCGATGAGTTGCTTGCGGCTCATCTTGTTGTCGCAGAACTTGGTCACCGGCACCGGGTTCGCGAATCCCTTGCCTTCCCAGAAGATCAGCTTCTGGTCGACGCCCTTGCTGATCAGGTAGTCCTTGACCGTCTGGGCACGCGCTTCGGACAGCTTCTTGTTGTAGGCCGCTGATCCGATGCGGTCGGTATGACCCGTCACGATGATCGCGCCGAGCGTGACACCCTTCCAGGCCTTCGCCATCCAGCTGTCGATCTCCTGGCGTTGATCGTCGCGCATCGTGGCCTTGTCGAAGTCGAAGTTCTGCACCGAGAGCTTCAACTCCACGTTCATCATCGCCGGCTTCTTGGGCTTGGGCTTGGCCGCGGGCTTGGGCTTCGGCGCCGGAGGAGCGGCCTTGGGCGGAGGCGGTGCCTTGCGGACCAGATCCGGATCGCATTGAGCCACCGCCCGGGCAGGCGTCCAATCGGAGGTGCGCACGCACAGACCGGTGGTTGCACTGGTCACGATGTTGCCGGTCATCGCGTCGACCAGGTAGCCTTGATTCTTGGTGTCCGCCGCCAGGACGGCCGAGGGCAGCATCACTGCTGCCACGGCTAACCCCGTGAGCGCCCTTCGATTCATGGATTGCATGCTTTCATTCCTCCTTGATTAACGGAAGCTCCCCAACCGGGCAGATCTGCGATCAACGTCCGGCATACCCACTCATTCACCGATCATAATCACCTTTTTTTACTGCGTAAATAGCAGGAAAAAAAGAATTTTTTGCCGTCGCCGCAGTGCTCGCGCGGGCTCCTGCGACAGCTCTTCCACGCCGCTTGCTGCGGCGAGGAGAAAAACACCCCGCGACACGCCTCGCGACCCGTTCGTCATGACAAGGGCGCAGCACCTGCATCAGTCAGGCCCGTGCATCGACACGTATTCCAATCGGCGCCCAATTGCAAACTCAGTCACAACACTTCGCGTCGATCCTAGCATGGGAGGACCCCGAAATCGGCCAATGGAGGACATTGGGATAGGGCAAAGCCGCGCCGGCGTTGCGTCATTGCCACACTCTAGCCGTGGGCGCCCATCGAGCACGGGCCGGAAGCGCATGTTCCGCATGCTAAACTCGACTGGTTTCACCCTCGGCCCTTAGGGCTCTCGGTTCTCCCAAATGGAACAAATCGCTCGCGAGACGCTGCCCGTCAGCCTCGAAGAGGAGATGCGCCGCTCCTATCTCGATTACGCGATGAGCGTGATCGTGGGCCGCGCTCTGCCGGACGTGCGTGACGGATTGAAGCCGGTGCACCGCCGCATCCTGTTTGCGATGCACGAGGCGAACAATGTCTGGAATCGTCCCTACGTGAAGTGCGCCCGCGTGGTCGGCGACGTGCTCGGCAAATACCACCCGCACGGCGATTCGGCTACGTACGAAGCGCTGGTGCGCATGGCGCAGGATTTCTCCATGCGTTACCCGCTGGTGGACGGGCAGGGCAATTTCGGCTCGGTCGACGGCGATTCGCCGGCGGCCTACCGCTATACCGAGTGCCGGCTGGAGCGCATCACCTCCGAAATGCTGGCCGATATCGACAACGAGACGGTCGACTTCGTACCCAATTACGACGGCAAGGAGCTGGAGCCGGCGGTCCTTCCCTCCACCCTGCCGAACCTGCTCATCAACGGTTCCTCGGGCATCGCCGTCGGAATGGCGACCAACATTCCGCCGCATAACCTGTCCGAGGTGATCGACGGCTGCCTCCTGCTGCTGGAACGCCCCGGCATCGAGATCGACGACCTGATCGAAATCATCAAGGGGCCGGATTTCCCGACCCGGGGCATCATCTACGGCACCGCCGGCATCCTCGAGGGCTATCGCACCGGGCGCGGTCGCATCATCATGCGCGCACGCACCCACTTCGAGGACATCGAGAAGGGCACGCGCCAGGCGATCATCATCGACGAGCTGCCCTACCAGGTGAACAAGGCGGCGCTACTCGCGCGCATCGGCGAGATGGTGCGCGAGAAGCGCCTGGAAGGCATCGCCGAGATTCGCGATGAATCCGACAGGTCCGGCACACGCGGCGTCATCGAGCTGCGCCGCGGCGAGCTGCCCGAGGTCATCCTGAACAACCTGTTCAAGGAGACCCAGATGCAGGACAGCTTCGGAATCAACATGGTGGCGCTGGTCGACGGCCAGCCGCGCCTGCTGAACCTGAAGCAGATGCTGGAGGAGTTCCTGCGCCACCGCCGCGAAGTGGTGACGCGGCGCACGGTGTTCGAGCTGCGCAAGGCGCGCGAGCGCGGCCACATCCTCGAAGGCTTGGCGGTCGCGCTTTCCAACGTGGACGAGGTGATTGCGCTCATCAAGGCTTCGCCCTCGCCGGCCGAAGCACGCCAGGCCCTGATGGCCAGGGTGTGGCAGTCCACGCTGGTGGCCGGGATGCTTGCGCGCGTGAATATCGACGCCTCGCGCCCGGACGGTCTGGATGCGGCATATGGCCTCGGCCTTGACGGTTACCGGCTTTCGGAAGCGCAGGTTCAGCGCATCCTGGAGATGCAGCTGCAGCGCCTGACCGGCCTCGAGCAGGACAAGATCGTCACCGAGTACCGCGAGATGATGGACCGCATCGCCGATCTGCTCGACGTGCTGGCCAAGCCGGAGCGCATCACGCAGATCATCGGCGAGGAGCTGCGGGCGCTCAAGGCCCAGTACGGCGACGAGCGGCGCAGCGAGCTTGTCGTACATGCCGAGGACCTGCGGCTGGAAGACCTGATCGCCCCGGCCGAGGTCGTGGTCACGCTGTCGCACTCCGGGTACATGAAGTCGCAGCCGGTGGCCGACTACCGTGCCCAGCGTCGCGGCGGCCGCGGCAAGCAGGCCGCGGCCACCAAGCAGGACGACTTCATCGACAGCCTTTTCGTCGCCAACACCCACGACACGATCCTTTGCTTCTCCAACCGTGGGAGGGTGTACTGGCTCAAGGTCTACCAGGTGCCGCAAGGCAGCCGCACGAGCCGCGGCAAGCCGATCAACAACCTGGTGACGCTGGAAGAGAACGAGAAGATCACCGCCATCCTCGCGGTGAAGCAGTTCGACGACCAGCACTACGTCTTCATGGCCACTGCCCAAGGCACGGTGAAGAAGACCGCGCTGTCGGCATTTTCACGCCCGATGCAGCGGGGCATCATCGCGGTGGACCTGGGGCCGGGCGATTATCTGATCGGCGTGGCGCTCACCGACGGCGCGCGCGACATCATGCTGTTCTCCGATGCGGGCAAGTCGGTGCGTTTCTCCGAAGACGAAGTGCGGCCGATGGGCCGGGCGGCAGCGGGTGTGCGCGGCATGCGGCTGATCGAAGGCCAGAAGGTGATCGCGCTCATCACGGCGGGGGACGAGGTGTTGTCGGTGCTGACCGTCACCGAGAACGGCTACGGCAAGCGCACGCCGCTCACCGAATATCCGCGTCGCGGCCGCGGTACCCAGGGCGTGATCGCAATCGAGACCAGCGTGCGCAACGGGCCCGTGGTGGCTGCGCGGCTCGTCACCGACGGCGACGAGATCATATTGATCACCAGCGGCGGGGTTCTGATTCGAACCCGCGTGCATGAGATTCGCGAAATGAGCCGCAACACCCAGGGTGTGACGCTGATCCAGCTCGACGAAGGCGAGAAGCTGGCCGGTCTGGAGAAGCTGCTCGAATCCGAAGACGAGAGCGGCTCGGCCGACGCCGAGCCGGACAGCGCGCCCGAGTCGCCGCCGGAATCGCCCTCCGATCCTTAAGTGACGCACTGAGACCCGCCGCAGGTTCGGGCCCGGTGGCTGCAGGCGAGGATGCGCAACTTGATGTTGCGCGTCCCTTCCGGATTCACTGCCTGCGCGGGTAATATCGAAAGTTTTCCCGCTCGGGAATCACCGAAGTAGGACGCACATTCATGGCACGCATATTCAATTTCAGCGCCGGGCCGGCCGTGATGCCGGAGGCCGTGCTGGCACAGGCCCGCGACGAGATGCTCGATTGGCACGGCGCCGGCATGTCGATCATGGAGATGAGTCACCGCAGCAAGTCGTTCATTGCGGTCGCCGAGGCGGCGGAATCCGACCTGCGAAGCTTGCTCGGCATTCCGGGCAGCTACAAGGTGCTGTTCCTGCAAGGGGGCGCTCAGGCGCAGTTCGCGCTCGTGCCGATGAATCTGCTCGGCACGAAGAAGAGCGCCGATTACGTCGACACCGGGCAGTGGTCGAAGAAAGCGGTGCAGGAGGCGAAGCGCTATTGCGCGCCGAACGTGGTTGCCTCCTCGGAGGACGAGCGCTACACGCGCATCCCCGATCGCGCCCAATGGCGGCTCGATCCGGACGCGGCTTACGTACACTACACGAGCAACGAGACCATTGGCGGCGTGGAATTCCAATGGGTCCCCGACACCGGCAACGTGCCGCTCGTGTGCGACATGTCGTCCAACATCCTGTCGCGCCCGCTGGACGTGGCGAAATTCGGTTTGATCTACGCCGGCGCGCAGAAGAACATCGGGCCGGCGGGTCTCACCGTCGTGATCGTTCGCGACGACCTGCTGGACCGCGCGCTGCCCATCACGCCCGGGGTGTTCAATTACAAGGCGCAGGCCGAGGCCGACTCGATGCTCAACACGCCTGCGACTTTCGGCATCTACCTCGCGGGATTGACCTTCAAGTGGTTGCTCGCGCAAGGCGGGCTGGCCGCCGTCGAGAAGCGCAACATCGACAAGGCGGGGCTCATATACGAGCTGCTGGACCAGACCGAGTTCTATCGCTGTCCGGTGCGCCGTGAAGATCGCTCGCGCATGAACGTCGCCTTCACCTTGCGCGATGCCAAGCTCGACGAGCCATTCCTGAAGGAAGCGAAGGCGCAGGGGCTTTCCGAGCTCAAGGGGCATCGCTCGGTGGGCGGCATGCGCGCTTCGCTCTACAACGCGATGCCGGTTGCGGGGGTGAAGGCGCTGGTCGAGTTCATGCGCGAGTTCGAGAAGCGCCATGGCTGATCCATTCAAGATACTCACGCTCAACAACATCGCCGCCGTGGGACTGAAGCGCTTCCCCGGCGCGCGCTATCACATCGCCAGCCACGAGAACGGACCGGACGCGATCCTGGTGCGCTCGCACGACATGCATGCGATGGACATTCCGGCGAGCGTCAGGGCGATCGGACGCGCGGGCGCGGGCACGAACAACATCCCGGTGGCGAAGATGAGCGAGCGCGGCGTTCCGGTGTTCAATGCACCGGGCGCCAACGCCAACGCCGTGAAGGAGCTCGTCATCGCGGGGCTGCTGCTCGCAGCACGCAACATCGGCCCGGCGCTGAAGTTCGTCTCGGGCTTGAAGGGCGACGACGCCAGCATCGACAAGCAGGTCGAGGACGGCAAGAAGCATTTCGCCGGCACCGAGCTTCCCGGACGCACGCTCGGCGTCATCGGGTTGGGCAAGATCGGAAGCCTGGTCGCCGACACGGCCATCCGCCTCGGCATGAACGTGCTGGGCCACGATCCCGAGATCACGGTCGACGCCGCGTGGAGCCTGCCTTCGCAGGTGCGAAAGGCACACACCATCGAGGAAGTGCTGCGTGGTTCGGAGTATGTCTCGCTGCACGTGCCGTTGCTGCCCGCGACGCGCAATCTCATCGATGCGGAGCGCCTGCAGGCGATGAAGTCGGGGGCGGTGCTGCTCAACTTCTCCCGCGACGGCGTGGTCGACACCGACGCGGTGGTGGCCGCGCTGGAAGCGAAGCGCCTGCGCTGGTACGTGTGCGATTTCCCGTCCTCGGGCCTGCAGGGGCACGCCCATGTGATTGCGCTGCCCCACCTGGGCGCTTCGACGCGCGAGGCCGAGGACAACTGCGCGGTCATGGTTTCCGACCAGGTGCGCGACTACCTGGAGAACGGCAACATTCTCAACGCCGTGAACTTTCCCGACGTGGTGATGGCGCGCGAGTCGCCGTACCGCGTGGGCATCGCGAACGCGAACGTGCCCAACATGCTGGGTCAGATATCCACCACCATGGCCAACGCCGGGCTCAATATCCACAACATGCTCAACAAGTCGCGCGGGCCGATGGCCTACACGCTGGTGGATGTGGATAGCGCAGTGCCGGCCGGGGTCGTGCGCGAGCTGGAGGCGATCCAGGGCGTGCTCATGGTACGCTACCTGCCAGCCGAATCCGGGGCTGCGAGCTGATTTCGCAGCTGCGAGGGAGCGAGCCGCTAGCTCGCAAGGTGGGGCAATGACGGATCCCTTGAAAACGCTGCGCGATGAGATCGACGCGCTCGACGAGCGCCTGGTCGGGCTGATGAACGAACGCGCCCGGCTCGCACAGCGCATCGGCCAATTGAAGGACGATGGCCCGGCGTACCGGCCCGAGCGGGAAATGCAGGTTCTGAATCGCGTGCATGCGCTCGGCGCGGGACCCTTGCCGCCGGAAGCCCTCACGCGCATCTATACCGAGATCATGTCGGCGTGCCGCGCGCTCGAGGCGCCCGTCGCCGTCGCCTATCTCGGCCCGCCCGGAACGTTCAGCGAGGAGGCCGTGGTCAAGCACTTCGGCGGCTCGGTGCAGGGTCTGCCGTGCGGGTCGATCGACGAAACGTTCCACAGCGTCGAGTCCGGCGCCGCGGCCTACGGCGTGGTGCCGGTGGAGAATTCCACCGAGGGCGCGGTGGGCCGCACCAACGATCTGCTCTTTCTCAAGCCTGCGACCATCTGCGGCGAGGTCATGCTGCCGGTGCATCAGTGCCTCATGAACCGCAGCGGGCGCCGCGACGGCTTCGGCAAGATCTATTCGCATTCGCAGAGCCTGGCGCAATGCCGCGGCTGGCTCAATACCCACTATCAGAAGGCCGAACGGGTCGCGGTCGTCAGCAACGCCGAGGCGGCGCGGCTTGCATCGCTGGACGACAGCGCAGCCGCGGTTGCCGGTCGCCTCGCGGCGCAGCGCTACGGGCTACAGGTCGTGGCGGAGAACATCGAGGACGAGCAACGCAACATCACGCGCTTCATGGTGATCGGCAAGCAGAGTGTCGGGCGCACGGGGCGCGACCGGACGTCGCTGGTCATGGCAACCCGGAACCGGCCGGGCGCCGTGCACGAGCTGCTGGTTCCGCTTGCGCGCAACCAGGTGAGCATGAGTCGGTTCGAATCCCGGCCCGCGCGCTCGGGGCTGTGGGAGTACCTCTTCTTCGTGGACGTGGAAGGACACGCGCAGGACGAGAACGTCGCCCAGGCGCTGGCCGAAATGCGCGA
>JBOIEI010000398.1:0-3163 GCA_050741055.1 Burkholderiales bacterium
CCTCACCTGCAACCGACATCAGCTCGCGCACGCCGATACGCTCGATACCGTTCAGCAGCTCGAGCAGCCGTGCGCTGCGGGCCTCGCCGAGCACCGGCTGCGTGAGCCGCAGGAACTTCTCCTCCAGCCGCGTCCCCTGCCGCACGTAATCCGCGCCCGGGATGCCGGTGTCGCACAGGTTCGCGAGCCGGCGGCCGTCGCGAAGCTTCACCGCCACTTCCGCCTGCATCAAGGGCCAGCCGTCCACCAGCTCCACCCCGATGCGGTCGCGCATGGCAACGAGCACCGGATCAGCGGCGGTGACCTCCGAGTAGGCCGCGAGATCCGCGGTATCGCGCCCGCAAAGCGCCATCGCGGTGGTGAGGCGCAGGCTGAACTTGGCCTCGAGCCCGGTGCGCGGATCGGGAATGTTGCAGACCGCATCGGCGCCCCGCTCCACCCGCACGATCACGCTCTCGATCTCCTCCGGCGCGAAGCGCTGCTTCGCGCGCAGCGTGCGCGCGCACTCGATCGCCGAATGCGTGCCGTAGCAGGCGGCGTGGTACTTGAAGAGATTGTCGCGGATGAAGAAGGTCTCCGGCTGGCCCAGGGCGGCGCCGAGATCCAGATCGGGGCTCATCACCTGCGCAAAGCCCTGGCGGCATTCCAGCGCATCGGCGCGGCTCTTCAGGCCGCGGCTCGCGAGCAGCGCCGCACGCACGCCATGCTCCGCCGCCATGCCGGCATGGAACGGCTTGCATTGTGTGCCGAACATCGCTTTGAGCCCGGCAGCCTCGGTGGCGGCGATGCCGACCGCCATCGCCATGCGCTCGCCATCGAGCCCGAGCAGCCGCGCGCAGGCTGCAGCCGCGCCGAGCCCGCCTACGGTCGAGGTGGCGTGGTAGCCGCGCAGATAGTGTCCGGGTGCCGCCAGCCGTCCGGCGCGGCAGGCGAGCTCGTAACCGGCAATGAATGCGGCCAGCAATTCGGTGCCGGTAGCGTCGGTCGCTTCCGCCAGCGCGAGCACCGCTGGCACCAGCACCGCCGAGGGATGGCCGTTGATGTTGAGGTTGACGTCGTCGTAATCGAGCACGTGCGAGGCGGTGCCGTTGACGAGCGCCGCCTGCGCGCGGCTGAGCCGCACGCCCCGGCCCACCACGGTGGCCGCTGGGGTTCCGCCTTCCTCGCGTGCCGCATCCAGCAGCAGATCGACCAGCGGATCGCGGATCCCAGCCAGGGTGACGGCGAACCAGTCGAGGACGCATTGACGCGCGAGCGTGCGCACCCAGTCGGGAAGCCGCTCGTATTCGATCGAAGCCGCACGTTCCACCAGCGCCCGGGTCACGTCCTGACGAATACCCGGCTCAACGGCTGTCGCGCTATTCATCCCGGCCTCATTCGACCTTCACGTTCGCGGCCTTGATAACCTTGGCCCAGCGCTCGAGATCGGCGCGCTGCTTCTCGGCGAAGGTCTCGGGCGTGCTCGCAACCACGTCGGCGCCGAGACTGCTGAGCCGCGCCTTCACCTCGGGCCGCTGCACGTGGTCCCGAATTGCCGCGTTCAGACGCGCGACGATGTCCTTCGGCGTGCCGGCCGGCGCGAACGCGCCGAACCAGCCCACGGCATCGTAGCCCGGGACGCCGCTCTCGGCGATGGTCGGAATCTCGGGCAGGTTCGCAGAGCGCTGTGGGGACGTGATGCCAAGCGCTCGCAGCTTCCCCGACCTGACATGCGGCGAGGTCGCGACGATATCGCCGAACAGCACTTGCACGTGGCCGCCGATCAGGTCGGGGAAGACCGCTCCGGTCCCCTTGTACGGCACGTGGGTGAGTCGCACGTCGGCCATGAGCTGAAAGAGCTCACCCGCGAGATGCGGCATGCCGCCGTTGCCTGACGAAGCCATGTTGATGCTGCCCGGCTTCGCCTTGGCGAGCGCGATGAACTCCCGCACCGTCTTCGCCGGGACCGAAGGATGGACGACCATGAGATAGGGGGTCGACGCGACCAGGCTCACCGGCGTGAAGTCCTTGATCGCGTCGTAGGGAATGTGCGCATACAGCGAAGGATTGATCGCATGCGCGCCGGTGCCCGAGGTGATCAGCGTGTAGCCGTCGGGTGCGGAACGGGCGGCAAGCTCCGTGCCGATGTTGCCGCCGGCGCCCGGGCGGTTCTCGACGACCACCTGCTGCTTGAGCGCGGCGCCGATGCCCTGCGCGACGATGCGCGCGATGATGTCGGTGCCGCCGCCCGGGGCGAAGGCGACGATCATGCGGATCGGCCGGCTCGGGTAGGCGTCCGCGGCAGCCGCGCCGCCAGGGGCGACGGCCGCCAGCACGAGCGCGCCGGGTGCAAAGCTGCCTTTCATGACCGGCCTCATAGAGACGTATCGGATTCGAGATAGGCGCGGGCGATCTCCTCGCCGGTTGCGAGCCACACGCCGTCGTGATCGCAAATGTACTTGAGCGCGGCATCGAGCCCGCCGATGCGGTGCGGCACACCGATCATGAACGGGTGCAGGCAGATCGCCATCACGCGCGCCGACTGCTCGCCCTCGCGATACAGCACGTCGAAGGTGCGCCGGATCGTGCGCTCGAAGTCGTCGATCGTGCCGAGGCGGTAGTTGATCTGGTTGGAGTCGTTCACCTCGTAGGAGTACGGCACGTAGACGATCTCGCGCTCGTTCACCTTCATGCGGTAGGGCTGGTCGTCGTTGACCCAGTCGGAGACGTAGAGGCAGCCTTCCTCGACCAGGACGTCGAGCGTGTTCCAGGTTTCGGCGAGCCCGGCGCCGAGCCATCCGACCGGGCGCTTGCCCGTCGCCTGCTCGAGCCTGTCCAGGCAGTAGCGGATGAGCTCGCGCTCCTCCTCCGGCGCGAGACCGCTGAGGCGCGTGCTGTTGGTCTTGTTGTGCCCCATGAATTCCCAGCCGAGCTTGACCGCATCCTCGATGATCTGCGGATGGAACTCGCAGATGTCCGCGTTGGTGGTGGCGGTCGCGCGGATGCCATACTTGCTGAGCACCTCCATCAGGCGGAACACACCCACGCGGTTGCCGTAGTCGCGCTGGCCCCATGCGCGCACAGTGGGTGCCTTGTAGTCGGAGGCCTTCTCCCACGGATGGCCCGCGAGCGGCGTGTTGAGGTGGAAGAACTCCAGATTGGGAATGACCCACAATGCGAGCCG
>JBOIEI010000399.1:0-1881 GCA_050741055.1 Burkholderiales bacterium
GGGCCGGTGTCGTGGAAGTGGGCCTGGTGATGGCGCTCGCCACGCTGCTCACCCTCGACATGTATCTGCCCGGCGGCCTCATCGAAGGCGACCGCACGCTGGACAATGCACGCACAGCGGGTTTCACGGTGCTCGTTTTCGCACAGCTGTTCAATTGCTTCAACGCCCGCTCGGAGAAGGCCAGCGCATTTCACGGCATGTTCGCGAATCACTGGCTGTGGGGTGCGATCGGGCTTTCGCTGCTGCTGCAAGTGGCGGTGGTCAACGTGGGATTTCTCAACATCGCCTTCGGCACCGTACCGCTTTCCCTCGAGCAGTGGCTGGTCTGCGCCGCGATGGGAAGCCTCGTTCTGTGGGCGAGCGAGCTGCGCAAGCTCGCCTGGCGGCTGCTGACCCGCGAGCGGTAAATTCTTCCCGCGAGCCGCGACCGGGGACCTGCATCGAATGCTCCGGCCGGGCGGTACGCTTATTGCGGGAACGGGGCGCCGCGGCGTCTCATACGGCATCGGCGGTTACCGCCGCACGCGACAGCACGATCTAGGTCGACGGAACCCACGTTCCGCTTCCCGAAACATTCTCATTTGGAGTGGCGCACTCATGCGAATGCCATCGATAGCGATCGCAATGCTGCTTGCCGCACAGGTGCTGGTGCCAACGTCGACCCCCGCTGCGCCGGCGCGTCCCGGCGCCTGTCCGTCCCTGGAGACGCGCCCGGCGAACGCCTCCGAGCAGAAGCCCGCCTTCGTGGGCCAGACACGCGGCTGCGAAGCAAAGTCGAACGTCGCGTTCGAGGTTGTCGTGCTGGCCAAGGGGCTGGTCCAGCCCTGGGCTGTCGAGCCGCTGCCCGGCGGTGACGTGCTGGTCACGGAGAAGGCAGGGCGCCTGCGCATCGTGAGCGCCAAGGGTGAGCTCGGCCAGCCGATCGTGGGCGTGCCGAAGGTCGACGCGCGCGGGCAGGGCGGTCTGCTCGATGTGGCCCTGAGCCCGCAGTTCGAATCCGATCGCACGGTCTACCTGAGTTTCTCCGAACCGCGGGAGGGCGGCAATGGCACCAGCGTGGCGCGCGGCGTCCTGTCCGCGGACCGCCGCAGCCTGGAGCAGCTGAGCGTCATCTTCCGCGTGCTTCCGACCTACGACGGCACGATGCACTACGGCTCGCGGCTTGCGTTCGGCCCCGACGGCAAGCTCTACGTCACAACAGGCGAACGCTCGGTGGAGTCGATGCGCAAATATGCGCAGCAGCTCGACAGCCATCTCGGCAAGGTCGTGCGCATCCAGCCGGACGGCTCGGCGCCGAAGGACAATCCGTTCGTCGCCAAGCCCGACGCGCTGCCCGAGATCTGGTCGGTGGGCCATCGCAACGTACAGTCCGCGGCGTTCGATCCAAAGGGCAGGCTATGGGTCGTGGAGCACGGCACGCGCGGCGGCGACGAGCTCAATCTCGTCGAGAAGGGCGCCAACTATGGCTGGCCGCTGGTGGCCTACGGGCGCGAGTATTCCGGACGCCCCATCTCCGGCTCGGTCCCGGACCGGCCGGGCTACGAGCAGCCGCGCTACTACTGGGATCCGGTCATCGCCCCCTCCGGCGCACAGTTCTACACGGGAGCTCTGTTCCCGGACTGGAAGGACAATCTTTTCATCGGCGCGCTCGTGCAGCGCCGGCTGGTTCGGCTGATGGTGGAAGGCGATCGGGTACGCGGCGAAGAGCATCTGCTGGCCGACCGCGGCCAGCGCGTGCGGGACGTTCGCCAGGGACCCGACGGCGCGCTCTACGTGGTGACCGACGAATCGGACGGCGAGCTGTGGAAAATCGTGCCGCGTCGCTGAACCGGCAGCACGCTTTGCTCTTCGTGTCGCGCCCAACAAACGCCGTCGGCGTGG
>JBOIEI010000400.1:0-2270 GCA_050741055.1 Burkholderiales bacterium
ACGCCATACATTGTCGCGAATCCTCGCCAGGTGTCCAACCTGGCTGTGGTCTCGCGTTCCGCGTCTGGCGCCGATTTCGACACTTTTGCCCGCTTGGCCTCGGGGCAGATGTTCGAGATTTCTGCGACGAACCTCGGACCCAGGACACTAGGGGCGTATTGCGCTGGATCAATCCCACGCCCGGGGCGCGCAAGCGATAATGCGGATGGCGAGTAGAGCTTGCGCCGCCAGGGCATGGCGGCCGTGCGCGGCAGCCGGCGATGCGAGCACGAGCAGGCGAACAACCAGGCAGGCACACTCGAAGCGAGGGGAACCATCATGTTCAAGCATCTGTTGATCCCGACCGACGGCTCGGCCATATCGAAGAAGGCGGCCGCCCAGGGCGTGAAATTCGCGCAGGAGACCGGGGCAAAGGTGACCGGATTCTTCGCCTCTCCGGTGTATCGTCCCGTGGTGTACGAAGATTTCGTGCCGGCCAACTACATGTCGCCCAAGCAGCACGAAGAGGCGACCGCGAAGCTCGCGGCCAAGTACCTCAGCCCGATCGAGAAGGCATGCAAGGACGCCGGCGTGTCCTTCCAGGCGTTGCACATTGCCAGCGAGTTTCCGGCCGACGCCATCATCGAAGCCGCCAAGGCGAAGAAGTGCGACCTCATCTTCATGGGCTCGCACGGGCGGCGCGGACTCGCCGGCGTGCTGCTCGGCAGCGAGACGGCCAAGGTGCTTACGCACTCCAAGATTCCGGTGCTGGTGTATCGCTAAGCCAGGGATCCTCCGACCAAGTCCGTGATTCCGTGGCTTGGCCGCGAATACCTCTTTCCGCCGCTGGAGAGCGCGCTCGACGAACCGAACGGGCTGCTCGCCGCGGGCGGCGACCTTGCGCCGGGGCGCCTGCTCGCGGCCTATCGGCGCGGCATCTTCCCCTGGTTCGGCGAGGACGAACCGATTCTGTGGTGGAGTCCCGATCCGCGCATGGTGCTCTATCCGGCGCAGTTGCGCGTGTCGCGCTCGCTGCGCAAGGCATTGCGCCGGCCCGATTACGAGATCCGGGTCGACACGCAATTTCGCGCAGTCATGCAAGCCTGCGCACAGCCGCGCGCGGGACAGGAGGGCACATGGATCGGCGCGCGCATGATCGCAGCGTACTGCACGCTGCACGAACGCGGCTACGCGCATTCGATCGAAACGTGGCGCGAGGGCCGGCTCATCGGCGGCTTGTACGGCATGGCGGTGGGGCGCGCGTTCTTCGGCGAGTCGATGTTCTCGCGTGCAACCGATGCATCGAAGCTCGCCCTGGCGCATCTGGTGCGTCAACTCGAACGCTGGCATTTCGGCCTGGTCGATTGCCAGATGCGCACGAGCCACCTGGCCAGCCTGGGTGCGCGCGAAGTCCCGCGGGCGCAGTTCTCGCGCCAGCTGGAACAATTGGTAAACTATCCGCCCGAACCGGCCGTATGGGCGTTCGATCGTGACCTTGCTGGGTGATTTTCCGCTATCGGTTCTGCAGTTCTACGCCACTGCGCCCTACCCGTGCAGCTATCTGCCCGAACGCATGGCGCGCTCGCAGGTCGCAACACCCAGCCACCTGATCGATACGCCGGTCTACAGCGAGCTGGTCCGCGCCGGTTTCCGGCGCAGCGGCGCCTTCACCTATCGTCCCTACTGCGATGCCTGCCGGGCGTGCGTACCGGTGCGCATCCTGACCGAGGAATTCCGTCCCAACCGCTCGCAGCGCCGCACGCTCAAACGTCACGAAGGCATGCAGGTGCAGTTGCTCGATCTGCGCTATAGCGCCGAGCACTACGCGCTCTACCTGCGCTACCAGTCGCGCCGGCATGCCGGCGGTGGCATGGATCAGGACAGCCGCGAGCAGTACCGGCATTTCCTGCTCCAGAGCAACGTGCGCTCGCGCCTGGTGGAGTTTCGCGACCAGGGCGCCCTGCGCATCGTGAGCATCGTCGACGAGCTGCAGGACGGACTGTCGTCGGTCTACACGTTCTTCGACCCGGATCTGGCAGGCGCGAGCCTCGGCACCTACAACATCCTGTGGCAGATCGAGCAGTGCCGTCGCCTCGACCTGCCCTATCTCTATCTCGGCTACTGGATCGGGCAAAGCCAGAAGATGGCTTACAAGATCAACTTCCAGCCCATGGAAGGCCTGATCGACAACCGCTGGCAGCCGATCGGCCACGGAGCCTCAGCGGTCGGGTAGCCCCTGCTGGCGCAGCGCCTCGGGCGTCATGCGCACCGGCCCATCGGCTGCCCCCGGG
>JBOIEI010000401.1:0-6623 GCA_050741055.1 Burkholderiales bacterium
CTCGAGCAGCGACTCGAGCAGCAACCGAGCGCCCGGGTCGTCGTCGACGACCAGCGCGGTGCGCGCGTGCACCGCCCGCTCGCCTCCGTTCACGGGGTCAACCGACGGCACGCGCATCTTCCCACGCACTGTCGGCGAGCTGCAGCAGCAGCGGTTTCACCCGCTCCAGTTCGCGTTCGATCTCGTCGATGCACGCGGCAGTTGCGGACAAGCTGCCTGCCTTGGCCTCGGATTCGAGATGGCGCGCGACCGCGGACAGCGCCGTCGCGCCCACGTTCGCCGCGCTCGACTTCAAGGTATGCGCCTGCCGGTACACGCCGTCGCCGTCGCCGCGACGGCAGGCATCGCGCAAAGTCTCCAGAACCTCGGCCGCCGAATCGAGGAACACCGTGATCAACTCGACGAAGTCGTCGCCGATCGCATCGCGCAGCGCATCCAGGCGCGCGCGGTCGAGGGCCATTTCGCCCGCATCGCTCCGCACGGGGAGCAGCACCGGCACGGCTGCCGTCATCGGCACAGCCGCCGTCACCGGCACGGCCATCGCCATCGGCGCGGCTGCAGCCAGGAGCAATGCGGCGGGTTCGCTCTTTTCCCCGGTCGCGACTGGAAGCCAGCGGCTCAGGGCTTGCACGAGCTGCGTGCGCAGGAACGGCTTGGGCAGGAAATCGTCCATTCCTGCATCGAGGCACGCGCTGCGCGCCTCGGCCACGACATTGGCCGTCATGGCGATGATGGGCACGCGCCGCGCGCCGCCGGTTTCGCGGGCGCGAATGACGCGAGCCGCCTCCAGCCCGTCCATCCTCGGCATGTGCATGTCCGTGAGGATGAGATCGTATTCGATCGCACTCACGCATTCGATCGCCTCTTCGCCATCCACCACCGCATCCACCTCGAGCCCCAGCTTGCGCAGCACCGCCACCGCCACACGCCGGTTCACTTCGTTGTCCTCGACCAGCAATATCCGGCCCGAGAAGCGCTCCGCGGGTGCTTCCACCCGCTGGCGCAGCAGTATCTCGCCGAACGGCCTGCCGGCGACCGCAGCCTCGAGCACCTTGCGCAACAGCGACGAACGGGCAGGCTTGATCAGGTAGCCGGCGAACCCCACCGCCCTGGCTCGCGCACTGTCGTATTTGTGTCCGCCGGAGCTGAGCAGCACGATCGGAAGCGTGCGCCAGCGCGGATCGGCGAGCATGCGCCGGCCCAACTCGATGCCGTCGGTCCCGGGCATGTGATGGTCCATGACGACGGCATCGAACGCTTCGACGGCGCCGGCGGCCTGCAATCGCTCCCAGGCTTGCGCGGCATCGGCGGCGGCGGTGACGTGCATGCCGAAGGCCTGCAATTGCTTGCGCAGCACCATGCGGTTGACCGGGTGATCGTCGACCACCAGCACGCGCTTGCCGTCGAGATCGCTCTGCTCCAGCGGCGGCTGCTCGGCGCCGGCAGGCAAGCTCGCGCTGAACCAGAAGCGCGAACCCTTGCCCGGCGTGCTTTCGACGCCGATTTCTCCGTTCATGAGCTGCACCAGACGCCGGCAGATGGCGAGACCGAGCCCGGTGCCGCCGAAGCGCCGCGTGGTCGACGTGTCGGCTTGCGAGAACGGCTCGAACAGCCGCCGGCGATCCTCGGCTGCGATCCCGACGCCGGTGTCTTCCACTTCGAACAGCACCTGCGCGTCCTCGGCGCTCTCGCCCGCGGCGCTCGCGCGCAGCAGCACGTGGCCGCTCTCGGTGAACTTGATCGCATTGCCGACGAGATTGCCCAGCACCTGGCGAATACGGCCCGGGTCGCCGATCACGCAGCGCGGACAGCTCGTATCGATCTGCACCGCGAGCTCGAGCGATTTGGCCGCTGCTCTCGGCGCCCACAGCGCCGCCACGTCCTCCACGGTGGCCGCGAGCTCGAACGCGATCGGCTCTAAGGCGAGCTTGCCCGCCTCGATCTTGGACATGTCCAGGATGTCGTTCAGGATGTCGAGGAGCGAGGTGGCCGAGCCATGCAGCGTCTCCACGTAGCTGTGCTGTTCGGCGCTGAGCTCCGTATCGAGCAGCAACCCGGCAAGGCCCAGTACGCCGTTCATCGGCGTCCTGATCTCGTGGCTCATGGTGGCGAGGAATTCGCTCTTGGTCCGGGCCGCGGCTTCAGCGTTCACGCGCGCCTCCACCATGCGCCGCTCGATCTCCTTGCGTTCGGTCACGTCCAGTCCGATGCAGAAGACGCCCTGCACTTCCCACTCTGCATTGACGTCCGGAATCAGCGTAACTTCCATCCAGCGGCGCTGAGCGCCGACGACATCGATCTCCCGGTCGTAGGTCACCATCTCGCCTTCGAGCGTACGCCGGAAATGCGGCTCGATGGCGCGGTACTGCGCTTCGCCGAGGACGTCGATCAATCGTTTTCCAGGAAGCGCGTCGACGTCCGCGCCGGCCATCACGGCGTAGCGCCGGTTCGCGTACAGGAAACGGAAGTCGCGGTCGAGCCGCACGATCGTGGCGGGAACGTTGTCGCTGATCGTGCGCAGCTCCCGCTCGCGCCGAGCGACCTCCTCCTGCGCAGTCTTCTCCCAGGTCACGTCGGAGTTGGTCCCGACCAGCCGTAGCGCCCGTCCGTTGGCATCTCGCTGCGAGACCTTGCCGTGGCTTCGAACCCATACCAGCGTCCCGTCGGCGCGTTGCACGCGATGCGTCACGCCATAGAACGGCGCACTGCCGGTCAATGCGGTCCGATAGGCGTGGTTCACTGCGGCGCGGTCTTCCGGGTGCACGCGGCCGAAGAGCTGCGCGAGCGAGGTGTGGGTGGTCGCGGCAGGCTCCCCCATCATGCTGCACCAGCGCTCGGACAGGAACACCTCGCCGGTTGCCACGTTGAGGTCCCAAAGGGCGAGTTGCGAGCCCGCGACCGCGAGCTCGAGCCGCTCGCGCGAACCGAGCAATGCCTTGTCGCTTTCCAGGCGTTCGATCTCGGCGGAAATGCGCGAGGCGGCCATGGACAACAACGAGGTTGCCAGCACCGGCTGATCGAGCTGGCCGGGCCCGTACAGCGCGACGATCCCGAGCGATCGGCCGTCGGCGCTCTGCAGCGGGTGTCCGATATAGGATTGCGCCTGGAATTCGGCGGCCAGGCGCGAGCCGGGAAACTTCTCGCGCAAGCCGCTGACATGACAACACAGCTGCCGGCCCAGCACCTCGGCGCACGGTTCGCCTTCGATGTCGTAGCAGCGCTCGCTCTCGTGCCCGCTGCCCGACCAGAGCGAAACGATCCGTAGCGTCCGTGGCTGCTCGCAGACTTCCGCGATCAAGGCGTAGCGAACGCCGAGCGCCTGGGCGAGCGAGCAGGTGGCCGCGTGCAGCAACGCCATCCCGGTTGCCTTGGAGGTGCCGGCGATGAAGGCGCTCATCGCCCGTTCGGCCCGGCGCTCGCGCGACAGGTCGCGGATGAGCGCGATGCGCCGGATACCGTCCTGTTCAGGCACCTCGCTCAATGCCATGTCGAGCGGAAACGCGCTGCCGTCGCGGCGCAATCCGTGCAACTCTTCGACGCTCGCAGCCGGTTGTTCGGGCTGACTGCCCGCGTCGCCTGCTTCGCTTGCCGCCTGCATGGCGCGGAGCTGCGGAACAAGCAACGCAGCCTCGCGCCCGATGAGCTCCGAAGCTTCCCAGCCGAACAGACGCTGTGCGGCGCCATTGACCGATTCGATCATGCCGCGAGTGTCGGTGACGAGCAGCGCGTCGGCCATGTTGGCCACGACCGCGCGCTGGCGCGCTTCGGAAGCGGCGAGCTCGGCAGTGCGCCGCGCGACCAGGGTCAACATGTCGCGCCGCCAGCTTGCCCACAGCAGCGCTGCGATCGCGGCCGCGGCCGTGAGCGCGCAGCCGAGCAGAAACACGAGCATCGGCTCGTCGGTGCGGTTCGCGGCGATGAAGGCGTCGGTCGGCGTAAATTCGAGCTCCCAGGTGCGGCCGCCGATGTCCAGCCTCGAGGTACGCAGCGTCTTGCCCAGCAAGGGCGTGTCTGCGGGCCGCTCGTGCACTGCGAGGAGGTTGCGTCCGAGCGGGACAGCGCGATCGGTCACACGCACGGCGAGCGCATTGGATGCGCTGCGCATCACATTGTCGACGACGGTCTGCGCCCGGTAGACCGCGACCAGGAAGCCGCGCAACGATTGCGGTTCGGCCGCCGGGCCGCGGCTCAGGGGCACCGGGATGATCACCTGGTACAACGCCGGCTCGTACGGAAAATTGGCGGTGTGAATCGGCGCGGTCTGCTGCGGCTTTCCGCGCTGATGGGCGCGGGCGAAGATTTCGCGCTCGGCTGCATCGACATTCCTCTCCGCAGGCGCGGCGGCGCCGGCAAAGTGGGCGATGTAGCGCGGATTCGCATCCAAGCCAGGCGATGCGCCGCGCCGCTCGGGGGCGGACGGCGCGCGGCCGGATGCGTCGATGACCGAGGCGTCGAACCACATCAGCGTGCGCAGATTGGGCAGCGCCATGCCGCGGCGCGCCAGGCGCTCGAAGGCCTCGCGATCGATCGAGTCGGCCGTGTCCAGATGTCCCGCGACGGTGAACAGGTCGTCGTGATAGCGCTCGATCTCGTATTGCAAGCGCTCGGCGCGAGCGGTTGCAACCTCGTTGAAACGCGCGACGATGCGCCGCTCGACGGAGGCTTTCACGCCCACGACCACGGCGATCGTGATCGCGACGCCGATCGCGGCGACGATCAATGCAATGACCCGGGGAATTTCGGGCCGTGTTCCCGCTTTCGGCTGGCGTGGCACCGTGAGCTCGTTCGTTGCCGATTCGAACCCATATCGGCGGCGGCGGCGAAATCTTTACGGCCAGCTACAGCTCGTAGGAATCCCGGCTCCCGGCCATCGCCTTTTCCACCAGGGCGCGGGAAAGGCTCGGCGCGAACAGCTCGATGAAGGCATAGGTGAACTGGCGCAGCCGCCGCCCGCGCAACAAGGCGATGCGGGTCGTGTTGGTTCGGAACAGGTGGCTCGCATCGAGCATGCGCAGATCCCCGTCGCGCCGGGAATCGAACGCCATGGCGGCGATGATCCCCACGCCCAACCCCAGCTCGACGTAGGTCTTGATGACATCGGAATCGATGGCGGCCAGCACGATATCCGGCTTGAGCCCGCGAGCGGCGAAGGCCTCGTCGATGTGCGTGCGCCCGGCGAAGGCGGAATCGTAGGTAATGAGCGGATAGCGAGCGAGCGCCTCCAGCGACACGCGGGGCTCGGCGCTCAAGGGATGAGCCGCCGGTACGATCAGCGCGTGCTGCCAGGTGTATCCCGGCAAAGCGAGCAGGCGCGGATAATTCGCCAGCGCTTCGGTTGCGATGCCGACATCGGCCGTACCGGCGAGTGTCATTTCGGCGATCTGCGGCGGGTTGCCCTGCAGCAGGCTCAGATGCACCCGCGGGTAGCGGCGCTTGAACTCCGCCACGACGCCGGGCAGCGCGTAGCGCGCCTGCGTATGCGTAACCGCAATGGTGAGCTCGCCGGCCTCCTGATCGTGGAATTCGGCGGCTGCCCGGCGCAGGTTCTCCGTTTCCTCCAGCACGCGCTCGACGATCTGGGCAAGTGCCCGACCCGCCTCGGTGAGGGCGGTCACCCGTTTTCCGCGCCGCACGAAAAAGTCGATCCCCAACTCGTCCTCCAGCTGGCGAATCTGGCGCGAGATGCCGGGCTGCGAGGTATGCAGCCGTTCGGCTGCGGTCGTGAGGCTGAGCCCCGCGCGGATCGTTTCGCGCACATAACGCAGCTGTTGCAGGTTCATCGCCGGCCTCTTAATGCCCTTTGGTTCTAAGCAAAGAATAACAAATTCGTTCTGAACATAACGCGCCGCAGCTATCCTGCCGGGCACTTTTGCAGGGGCCGATTCATGTACCGGTACGACGCCATCGACCAGCGCCTCGTGGACGAGCGGGTCGCGCAGTTTCGCGATCAGACCCGGCGCTTCCTTGCCGGCGCGCTCTCGGAGGACGAATTCAAGCCGTTGCGGCTGCAGAATGGTCTTTATATTCAACGTCATGCGCCAATGCTGCGGATATCCGTGCCGTATGGAATGCTTGCCAGCCGGCAACTGCGCAAGCTCGCCCACATCGCCCACAGCTACGACCGGGGCTATGGGCACTTCAGCACCCGGATGAACCTGCAGCTCAACTGGCCCAGGCTGGAGCAGGTTCCCGATATCCTGGCGGAGCTTGCCAGCGTGCAAATGCACGCGATTCAGACGAGCGGCAACTGCATCCGCAACATCACTACGGATCATTTCGCCGGCATCGCGCCCGACGAGGTCGTCGATCCCCTCGTCTGGTGCGAAGTGCTGCGGCAATGGGCCACCTTCCACCCCGAGTTCGCCTATCTACCGCGCAAGTTCAAGATCGGGGTGAGTGGCTCGCCGGCGGACCGCGCCGCGGTACAGATCCACGACATCGGCTTGCACGCCGTGCGCGCCGACGACGGCGCAATCGGTTTTCGCGTCCTGGTCGGCGGGGGGCTCGGCCGGACACCGATCATCGGCCAGGTCATCCGCGAGTTCCTCCCCTGGCCGCATCTGCTCACCTACCTCGAAGCCATATTGCGGGTCTACAATCGCTACGGCCGGCGCGACAACATC
>JBOIEI010000402.1:0-8936 GCA_050741055.1 Burkholderiales bacterium
TCTCGCGCACGCGGCGCTGGAGGCGGGCGAGCACCAGGCCGAGGCCGGAGTCGACGCGCTGCAGCTGATGACCGTGCACTCCGCCAAGGGGCTGGAATTCCATACGGTGTTTCTCGGCGGCCTGGAGGAGGGGCTGTTTCCGCACGAGAACAGCCTGAACGAAGACGACGGCCTGGACGAGGAACGGCGCCTGATGTACGTGGCGATCACGCGCGCGCGGCGGCGGCTGTCCGTCACCTACGCCCAGAGCCGCATGCTGCACGGTCAGACGCGCTACAACATCCGCTCGCGTTTCTTGCTGGAGCTGCCGCCGCTGTTGCTCAAGCCCGTCGGCGTCTCCCGCGCGCATGGCGATGCAAGCGGCTCGCGTTCCGCGCCGGGTCGCTCCGAGCGCGGCCTGGCGACGAGCTTCGACATCGCGCCCGCCTCGCCCTGGCGCATCGGGCAGAGCGTCGTGCACCCCAAGTTCGGCCGCGGCATCATCATTGGCTCGGAGGGCCGGGGTGCGGACGCGCGCGTGCAGGTCAATTTCCAGAGCGGCGGGATGAAATGGCTCGCGCTCGAGTACGCCAAGCTGACCGCCGCTTAGCGGTCATTCCCCTTTTTCCCATGGCCTGGGAGTGAGCCTGGCCGGCGCAGCGCGAGACCGGTTGTTCTTCGGCGTTGGTGGCTTCAAGGCGGGTTGTTCGAGGGCGGCTCGAAAATGTCCATGTAGGAAGCGTAGATCGAGCCGAAGATGATCGACAGCACGACCACCAGCGCAACGATGGTCAGCACGTCGATCAACGGGTTGCGGACCGATCCCGCGATCGGCAAGGTGGCAACCAGCCACAGGAAGAAGATCGCCACGCCGTAGAGCACGAACGCCCCGAGATTGCGCACGATGGCGCTCAAGCTTTCCTTGAGCGCGGGCAATACCGTCATCCTGCGAAACACGATCAGCAGCGGGGCGAACCAGGTGAGCATGAGCAAGGGCACGAGCAGCGCCATGCCGGCGAGGATGGGGCCCCGCATGTTGCGCAGCTCGTTCTGCAAGGTCGCGACGTCCTCCGGCTTCGGCTCATCGGGCAATCGGGGCAGCCCGCCCGACGAGGTCACGATCGCAATCACGAGCAACATGCCGACCAGGTAGACGCCGCCGACACTGACCAGCGCGGCTGCATTCTCGCGAAAACCGGCGAACAGATAGCCGAACTCGAGTTTCCCGCCTTGTTCCATGGCGCGACAGCCGAGCATCAGGCCGGCGAAGAACACCGGGAACAGCAGGTTGAACAGTAGCGGCCCGAGCATGGGAATGCTGAGCAGCAGCACCCAGATCGCGAGCAGCGTTCCCATCAGCAGAATCCAGCCGAGCGGATTGCGCTTGAAGAAGCCCCAGCCGCTCGAAATCCACTGCAATCCGTGACCGATGGAAACCCGGCGGGGCATGTGACCAGCGTACGAGGCGGGAGGTTGGGGTGCCGGTATTCTACGTCATGCACTGCGCCGTTTCGCGCGCGCCTGCTTTTTTCCGCCTCGGATGCGACCGCATCATTCCGCGAGCATCGCATGTGCTCGGTCCTCGGCCTCGATGCGTGCCAGGAGCACGCGCTGAAAATGGCCTGGATCCTTGGCGAAGGTCAGCTCGCCGGGCCGCGGGCAGTGCAGATCGTAGAGCCGGGAGAGCCAGAAGCGCAGCGCGCCTGCCCGCAACAACGTGGGCCAGGCGTCGATCTCGGCCGGCGCAAGCGGCCGCACCGAACGGTACGCTCGCAATAACGCGCGCGTGCGCCCAGGATCGAGCGCGCCATTGGGATCGATGCACCAGTCGTTGACCGTGATGGCGAGATCGTAGAGCAGCCGGTCGGTGCAGGCGAAGTAGAAGTCGATCACGCCGCCGATGGCGCGGCCGTCGAAGAGCACGTTGTCGCGGAAGAGGTCGGCGTGAATCGCCCCGCTCGGCAGCGCATCGAGTCTTGCCCGTGACTGGTATTCGAGCTCCTGTTCGAGCAGCGCTGCTTCGGCCGCCGCCATGCGGGGCAGCACTTCCAGCGCCGCGCCCCGCCACCACAGCAGTCCGCGCGGGTTCGGCATGGTGTGTGCATAGTCGCTGCCGGCCAGGTGCATGTGTGCGAGCATGGCGCCCACGGCGCTGCAGTGCTCCGAATCGGGCGCCGCGACGTCGTGCCCTGGAAGCCGGCTCACCAGCGTGGCCGGCTTGCCGTTGAGCTCGCTGAAGACGCGACCTTCGTCGTCCGGCACCGGGCGAGGGCACGCAATGCCGCGCGCCGACAGGTGTGTCATGAGCCCGAGGTAGAACGGCAGCTCGGCCGGCTGCAGCTTCTCGAACAGCGTCAGCACGAAGCGGCCGCACGCCGTCGTCACGAAATAGTTGGTGTTCTCGATGCCGGCCGCGATGCCTCGGAGGCTGCGCAGCGCGCCCACGTCGTAGCGGCCCAGCCAGGCGCTCAACTGGCTGCGGCTGACGCTGGTGTAGACCGACATTCGCTCGATCTGGTGTGCGGGCGACCCGATGGCGGCGCGGCAATTTAGAAGCTGTGGATCACCCACATCGGTACGCGCAGGCCGAAATCGAAGCTTTCCTGGCGCGTGAACGTGCCGTCGCCGCGATGATCGATGAGGTAATACGGTTTCCCGGTCGGCGGAATGACTTTCATCATGTAGAGCCGGCCGGCGATCCGGTATTCCTCCACCGTGTCGATGCCGCGCTTGACGATGGTGACTTCCGGCTCGAGCGCCGGATCGAGCGCCATGCCGGGCAGTGGCGGCGGAGGCTCGGGTATGGGTTGAAGATTGGGCGGCTTCGTGGGTGACTGCGCATTCACGGCGCAGGCCAAAGCGAGCAGAAGCGCCAACAGGTATTTACGCATTGCAGCACCCGGATCGTTTCCCGATTGTAGCGCGAAAGGCGAATGCTCCGACGGCTGCGAACGCCCCGCGCACAGGCTCAGTTGCATTTCTCGCTCCCGGGGCGAGGGCTCGAGGCCGCGCGCCCGATGATGGTCGAAGATCGCCCTGACCTGCCATAATGGCGGCTACCCTCCAATGACTTTTCGTCCCGATACGGAATGAGCAATAGACGATGAGCTCCGAGCGCATCCTGCTGCTCGTCGACGGCTCTTCCTACCTGTACCGCGCGTTCCACGCTCTTCCGGATCTGCGCACGCGTGACGGGCAGCCCACCGGCGCGATCCGCGGCGTCATCACCATGCTGCAGAAGCTGCGCAGGGAAGTGCCGGCGCAGTACCTGGGCTGCGTGTTCGATGCCAAGGGCAAGACCTTCCGCGATGAGGTCTATCCGCAGTACAAGGCGAACCGGGCGGCCATGCCCGACGACCTCGCGCTCCAGATCGAGCCGCTGCACGAGTGCGTGCGCGCGCTCGGCTGGCCGCTCATCATGGTCGACGGCGTGGAAGCGGACGACGTCATCGGAACGCTCGTGTGCGAGGCCCGCAAGCAGGGCGTGCGCTCGATCGTCTCCACCTCCGACAAGGATCTCGCCCAGCTCGTGAACGAGGACGTGACGCTGGTCAATACCATGACGAACGAGACGCTCGATAGCGCGGGCGTGGAGAACAAGTTCGGCGTTGCGGTCAGCCGTTTCCTCGACTACCTCACCCTCATCGGCGATGCGGTCGACAACGTTCCGGGCGTGGACAAGGTCGGTCCCAAGACCGCCTGCAAGTGGTTGCAGCAATACGGCTCGCTGGACGCGGTGATGGCGCACGCCGGCGAGATCGGCGGCGTGGTCGGCGCGAACTTGCAGAAGGCGCTCGACTGGCTGCCGCAAGCGCGCGAGCTCCTGCGCGTCAAATGCGACGTGCCGCTGCCGGTTGCGCTGGAGGCGCTGGCGTGCTGCGACCCGGACGACGAAAAACTGGCGCAGCTGTTCGAGCGCCTCGAGTTCAAGGCGCTCCGGCGCGAGCTGGGCGAGGCCGCTGCGGTCGCTTCCGCGCCTGCCCGCGCGGCGTCGCTGCCTGCCTCCGCGCCGGAGCAGGCGCACGAGATCATCGTTCGATTCGAGCAGCTCGATGCGCTGCTCGAACGGATGCGGGGCTCCGAGCAGGTCGCACTGCACTTGGCCAGCAGCGCAACGGAGCCCATGCAGGCGAGCATCGTCGGCATCGCCGTAGCGCTCGACGTGGGTCCTGGCGCCTATGTGCCGCTCGCGCATCGCCATCCGGGTGCGGCGGATCAGCTGGATCGAGCCCAGGCGCTCGAGCGGCTCAGGCCCTGGCTGCAAGATCGCGCGCAGCGCAAGCTCGCGCACGATGCCAAGTTCGCGATGCATCTCCTCGCCAATCATGGCATTCGGTTGGCCGGCATCGCGCACGACACGCAGCTTCAATCCTACGTGCTCGAGAGCCATCGCAATCACGAGCTGGCGTCGTTGGCCGAGCGCTATCTCGACCAGTCGACGACGAGCCTCGAGAGCCTGGTGGGCAAGGGCGCGGCGCGCATCGGGTTCGAGCAGGTCGACATCGCGCAGGCGGGTGCGTATGCGGCGCAGGCTGCCGCCGTCGTCCTGCGCCTGCAGCAGACGCTGCTGCCCCGAATCGAGGCGGACGAGCGCCTGGCGCAGGTCTACGGTGAGATCGAGATTCCGGTCGAGCGCGTGCTGTTCGCGATGGAGCGCCAGGGCGTGATGCTCGATGCGCAGCTGCTCGAAGCGCATGGCCGCACGCTGGGAAGCCGCATGGCGGCGATCGAGCAGCAGGCGTACGAAGTGGCCGGGCATCCGTTCAACATGAATTCGCCCAAGCAGATCTGCGAGATTCTGTTCGAGCGCCTCCGGCTTCCAGTCATCAAGAAAACGCCCAGCGGTTCGCCGTCCACCGACGAGGATGTGCTGCAGCAGCTGGCGCTCGACTACCCGCTGCCCAAGCTGCTGCTCGACTTCCGGGCGCTCTCCAAGCTCAAGTCGACCTACACCGACAAGCTGCCGCGCATGGTCGATGCGAGCGGACGCGTTCACACCAACTACGGCCAGGCAGTCGCGGTCACGGGGCGGCTTTCGAGCAACGAGCCCAACCTGCAGAACATTCCGGTGCGCAATGCCGAAGGGCGGCGCATTCGGGAGGCGTTCGTCGCGCCCGCGGGGGCAGCCATCGTCTCGGCGGACTATTCTCAGATCGAGCTGCGGATCATGGCGCACCTGTCGCAGGACGCCGGCCTGCTCGATGCGTTCGCTCGCGGCGAAGACGTTCACCGGCGCACGGCCGCGGAGGTGTTCGGCACGCCCCCCGACGCGGTCTCGAGCGAGCAGCGCCGCTACGCCAAGGTCATCAACTTCGGCCTGATCTACGGCATGTCGGCGTTCGGGCTGGCGCAGCAGCTCGGCATCGAGCGCTCGGCGGCGGCGAGCTACATGGAGCGCTACTTTGCGCGCTATCCGGGTGTGGCGAGCTACATGGAAGCCACCCGCGCGCAGGCGCGCGAGCTCGGCTACGTCGAAACCGTGTTCGGCCGCCGCCTGTGGCTGCCGGAGATCCGTGCCGGCAACCAGGCCCGGCGCAGCGCCGCCGAGCGGGCGGCGATCAATGCGCCCATGCAGGGCACCGCGGCCGATCTCATCAAGCTCGCCATGGTCGCCGTGCAGGGCTGGCTCGATTCCACCGGGCTCGATACGCACCTCATCATGCAGGTGCACGACGAGCTCGTGCTGGAAGTGCCCGATGTGGAGCTCGAACGGCTGCGCGCGCAATTGCCGGAGCTGATGGCCGGAGTGGCGAAGCTCTCCGTGCCGCTGGTGGTGGAGATCGGCAGCGGGCCGAACTGGGAGCAAGCGCATTGAAGGCGTGCGCCGGCGCAGCGTCGGGCTGATCGTTGTTTCGTCTGGTCGATGGGACAGCGCACGCAGGTAGGAGCTCTTGCGCGCACCGCGGCCCGGGCAGCTTGAATCAGGATCGCCGATGAAACGCTGGATCGTCCGGGCCCTCGCGCTGGTCGTGCTTGCCCTGCCGGCCGCTGTGCTGGCGCTCGCGTGGCTGGCATTGGACGATCGGCCGCTGGTCGTGCGCAACGTCCAATTGACTCAAGAACAGGTGGCGCGCGCGCAAGCGCTCGCCAAAGCGCACGATCCGCGCACGGCCCGTGCAGGCGCACTGCGCACGATCACCTTGTCAGCCGAGGATGTGGATATCGCCGCCAATTATCTGGTCGCGCCCTACGGCGGCGGTGCCAAGGTGGCGCTGCAACCGGGCGCCGTAGCGTTCTGGGCCACGGCCCGAGCACCCGCGAACCCCTTCGGCGCCTACCTCAACGTCGAGGGCGTGTTGCGCGAGACGAGCGCGCTGCCGCAGTTCGACAACTTGCGGATCGGCCGCGTGCCGGTGCCGGCGATGCTCGCGGACAGGCTGCTCGCCTATGCACTCGGGCGGCTGGGTGCACTCGACACCGCCGCTTCGCCACGCATTGCCGAAATGCCGCTGCCACAGGCGGGCGAACGCAGTCCGGCGGCGGACTTTCTGCATAGCGTGCACATCGAAGGCGGCCAGGTGCAGATCGTGTATCGCTGGCGCGACGAGATGCCGGAGCGGTTTCGCCGCGCATTGTTCGCCGTGGACGACGCGCGGTTGCGCAGCTACCAGCAGCGCTTGGCCGAATTCACCGCCGGCAAGCGCCTGCCGCGGCAAATCTCGCTGCGCATGTTGCTCGAGCCGATGCTCGGGTTGGCCGCGGAGCGTTCCGTGAGGTCCGATCCAGTTGCGGAGAATCGCGCCGCGTTGCTGGTGACTGCGTTCTATGTGAACGGGCGCGGGCTTTCCGCCATCGTGCCGCAGGCCCGCGACTGGCCACGGCCCCGGCTGCACAAAGTGACGCTCGGCGGGCGACACGACCTGGCGCAGCACTTCACCGTCTCGGCCGCGCTTGCTGCCGCTGCCGGCAGTCCGCTCGCCGATGCGATCGGAATCTACAAGGAATTGGAAGACGCACGCGGGGGCAGCGGTTTCAGCTTTCCCGATCTGGCCGCCGATCGCGCCGGCACGGTCTTCGGCGCCCAGGCGGCACGCTCGCCGCAAAGCGCACGTTCGTTCCAGCAACGTTTCCTCGCCGGTGCGGTGGAAGCCGACTTCATGCCCGACGTATCGGGACTGCCTGCGCCCATGGACGATGCGGCGTTCAGACGCCGCTTCGGCGGCGTCGGCGAAGCAGCCTACCGGCGCGTGGAGGGGGAAGTCGAGCGCCGCATCAAGGCGCTCGCACTGTATCGCTGATCCGACCGCGCCCGCCTCACCACGTCAGGCACGGCCCCTGCGGAGTCGAATCACCGTCGCAGCATGTCGAACACCTTCTTGGCAGCGCCCGTTGCTGCACCGGCAGGATCGCGCCGAATGGCGCGCTCCTGTTCGGCGATCGTCGCATACAGGCCGTCGAGCGCTTCGCGCGTCACGTAGTTCTCGATGCGCTCGTCCTTGCCGACCAGCCCCAGCTGCGCGCCGCGCTCCACCAGCGAGTTGTATTGCGTCGCGAGACCAACCTTCTCGGTCCACTTGGTCACGATCGGCAGGAAGCGTTGTGTCAGCTGCGAGGAAGTCGCACGGCGGAAATATTCGGTCGCAGCGGTATCGCCGCCGGTGAGAATCTTCTTGGCATCCTGCAGGCTCATCTTCTTCACCGCGTCGACCAGTAGCGCCTTCGCCTCCGGTACGGCCGCTTCCGCGGCGCGATTCATCGATACCACCAGCTCGTCGGCCTGCTTCTGCATGCCGAGCAGGCGCATTCCGCTCTCGACCTGGCGCAGGGTATCGGGCAGAGGAATCTTCACCTTCGGGTTTTCCAGAAAGCCGCCGGGACGCCCGAGCAGCTCGACGGCCTTGCCGGCGCCTTGAACCAGGGCATCGCGCATCCCGGTGCTCGCCTCCTGGTTGCTGAGGCTCGCCAGATCGACGGCATGGGCAGGTGCGGGAGTCAGGATGACAAGCGCAGCCAAAGGACCGACAATCAATCGCATGGGGACCTCCTGGGAAAAGCGAACATCGAACGATTTCAAGCGACGCTCGGGCTGGCACTTTATCGTGCTGGGCATCGCCTTGGCAATCGCCGTCGCGGCCGTGCTGTGGTGGCGCTCACCCGTGTCTGCGCCTGCTGTCACGGTCGTTTCGCTGCAAGGCGAGCGAATCGCGCTCGACGCCCTGCGCGGCAAGGTGGTTCTGGTCAATTTTTGGGCGACCGATTGCGGACCGTGCCGACAGGAGATGCCGGCGATGGCGGAGACCTACCGCCGTTATCGGCCGCACGGCCTGGAAGCGATCTTCATCGCCATGCCGTACGATCGGCCGGATCACGTCCTGCACTTCGCGCGCAGCAGCGAGCTGCCATTTCCCGTCGCGCTCGACATCCAGGGCGAAGCTGCGCGGGCGTTCGGCGGAGTTCGCGCCACCCCGACCGCTTTCCTGGTCGACAAGCGCGGGCGCATCGTGGAACGCATCCTGGGCGTGCCGGACTTCGGCCGCTTGCAGTCGCTGATCGAGCGTAAGCTCGCCGAGCGCGTGTAGCGCCGGTCAGGCGACGCCGGCGCCGTGCGCCTGCTGGTCGGCGTGGTAACTCGAGCGCACCAGCGGGCCGCAGGCGGCATGGCGGAAGCCCATCGCCTCGGCCGCTTCGCGAAAGCGCTCGAACGCCGCCGGCTCGACGTAGCGGCGCACCGGCAGATGGTGCGCGGACGGTTGCAGATACTGGCCGATGGTGAGCATGTCGACCGCATGCGCACGCAAGTCGCGCATGACGGCGAGGATCTCGTCGTCGCTCTCGCCCAGCCCCACCATCAGCCCAGACTTGGTCGGCGTTTCCGGGTGCCGGCGCCTGAATTCCTGCAGCAGGTCGAGCGAATGCGCGTAGTCCGCGCCGGGCCGCGCCTCGCGATAGAGCCGCGGCACGGTTTCGAGATTGTGGTACATCACGTCCGGCGGCGCTGGAGCGAGGCAATCCAGGGC
>JBOIEI010000403.1:0-2970 GCA_050741055.1 Burkholderiales bacterium
GTCGGCCCGTGCTCGATTCACGACCAAGCCGTTGCGCTCGATTACGCCCGCCGCCTGGCGGGCGAGGCAAAGCGGCTCGAAGCCGATCTGCTGGTGGTGATGCGGGTCTATTTCGAGAAGCCACGCACCACGGTCGGCTGGAAGGGCCTCATCAACGACCCGGCGCTGGACGGCACCTACCGCGTGAACGAGGGCCTGCGCCTGGCGCGCAAGCTCCTCATCGACATCAACAGCCTCGGCCTGCCCACCGGCCAGGAATTCCTCGATCCGATCACGCCGCAATACCTGGCCGACCTGGCAGCCTGGGGTGCGATCGGTGCGCGCACCACCGAAAGCCAGGTCCATCGCGAGCTGGCCTCCGGCCTGTCGTGCCCGGTCGGCTTCAAGAACGGCACCGACGGCAACGTGCGCATCGCGGTCGACGCGATTCGGGCAGCGCGCCATCCGCACCGCTTCCTCGGCGTCACCAAGGCCGGCCGCTCGGCAGTGGTCGAAACCACCGGCAACGAGGACTGCCATCTCATCCTGCGCGGCGGCAAGGAACCGAACTACGACGCCGCCTCGGTTGCCGCCGCGTGCGCCGAGCTGGCCGCTGCCGGCCAGACGCCGCAAGTGATGGTCGATGCCAGCCACGGCAACAGCCGCAAGCAATACCAGCTGCAAGTCGAAGTCATGGCCGAAGTCGCGCGCCAGGTGGCGCAAGCGGAAAACCGCATCGTCGGCGCCATGGTCGAATCGAACCTGGTAGCCGGGCGCCAGGATCTGGTCGCGGGCAAGCCGCTGGAATATGGCATCAGCATCACCGACGGCTGCATCGCCTGGGAGGACACCGTGCGCGTACTCGACATGCTCGCCGGGGCAGTGCGCGAACGGCGGCTCAAGCTCGCGCAGGCGGACTGAACCGCACCTCGCCCCTTCAAGCTTGCCGAGGCGGACTGAACCGCGGCTGCCCGTGCGACCGCCGTGACCGGCAGCGCGATTTACTTGCCGAGCCGCCCGTCGATGACCCCGCCGTTTTCGACCAGGGCCGCGATCTCGCTCTCGCTCAGCCCCGCCTCCTGCAGCACCTCCATACTGTGCTGGCCGAGCTTGGGCGCCCCTTGCCACTCGGGGCGCGCACTGAACGAGGTCTTGTTCGGCAAGCGCATGTTGCGGATCTTCCCCTCGGTCGGATGCTCGCGCGTCTGGAAGAAATCGATTTCCGCCAGATGCGGGTCTTGCATGAGGCTGTCGAGCGTGTGATAGGGCATCGCGGGCACGTCGAGACGATCGAAGATTTCGACCCATTCGGCGGTGGTCTTCTGCAGCAGCCCCTCGGCGCGGATGGCGAAGTAGTCGCGCACGTTCTTGAAGCGCGCGGTCACGCTGTTGAAGCGCGGATCGTCCTTCAGCTCCGGGCGGCCGATCGCCTCGAACACCGCAAACGCCTGTGCGTTGGTATTGGCGGTGATGCAGACCCACGAATCCTTGGTCTTGAGCGGCCGTGCGTTCGGGTCGATCAGACGCGGATCGCCCACTGGTCCCAATGGCGGCTCGAACGTCTTCAGGTACATGTGCTCCTCGAGCACGTACTTGGCCATGTTCTCGAACATCGGGATCTCGATCGCGGCACCTTCGCCGCTGCGGCTGCGGTGAAACAGCGCGAGCAGGATCATCTGCGTGGCGATGAGACCGACGCTGCGATCGGCCATCACCATCGGCAGATAGCGCGGTTCGCCCAGTGCCATGTGGTTGAGCGCCGCCACTCCGGCCGAACCCTGGATGATCGAGTCGTACGCCGGCTTGTTGCGATAGCGCCCGTCCTGACCGAAGCCGAACATGCCGACATAGATGATCTGCGGATTGATGGCCTTCACGTCATCGTACGCCAGGCCCAGTCGCGCCATCGCCGGCGGGCGCACGTTCCACACCAGGACATCCGAAGTCTTCAGCAGCCGCTGCAAGGCCTCCTTGCCTCCGGGTTTCTTCAAATCCAGCGCGAGCGAGCGCTTGTTGCGGTTCAGCTGCACGAACTTTCCCGACATGAGCGGGGTCACGCCGCGGCCGGCCAGGGTGCGTGCGATATCGCCGCCGGGCGGCGCCTCGAGCTTGATCACATCGGCGCCGTAGTCGGCGAGCATCTGCGTGCACAGGGGACCGACCACGACCGAGGTCATATCGACGATACGGATGCCTTCGAGAGGTGCCTTCATGGTGTTGCGCTCGCTTGCTGGCTCGTTGGAACTCGATGTCGGCTTAACGCGGCTCACGACTTACCCGGCGCGGGCCGAATTCTCCGGGTTGCGAGCCAGCGCAGCGGTTTCGCGGCTTCGCTGCTGCTGACTTCGCCTTCGATCGTATCGCCCTGCACGCGGCCGGTATAGTCGTAACGCACGCCGTAGCCGGCCCGTTGCTCCTCGAGCAGCGTGAAGCGCAAACGCGCGCCTTGCAAGCGGGCATTGCGGATCCGAAAGCGTTGCTTGTCGATGCTCGCCCATCCGCTGACGCGCTGGAATTGCTGATTCAGTTCGAGCTCGACGCGTTGCGTGCGCCCATTGCGCTTTTCCGCCCAGGCCCACTGTCCGGCAACCCGCGCCGGCACGATCCATAACCGCAAGGCGCTCGCGGTTTGCGCGTCGAACTCGTCGGCTTCCCACTCGCCCATGTCGAAAGCGTTGGCGACGATACGGGTACCTGGCGCAAGCTCGAGCAGCTTGGGCCGCAGCCGCACGTTGAGCTCCGGCAGCAGATAGAGCGTGACGACCGTCGCCGGCGTGAGATCGGTCTGGAAAATGTCCCGGACGTAGAACTTGGCCCGCTCCGCGACGCCGGCCTGGCGTGCCCGGTGCTGCGAAAGCTTCACCATGTCGGGATTGAGATCGACGCCGAAGCCCCGGGCGCCGTAGCGCTTCGCTGCGGCGATCACGATGCGCCCGTCGCCCGAGCCGAGGTCGATCAGGAAATCGTCCGGCCCGACGTCTGCGTAACGCA
>JBOIEI010000404.1:0-1528 GCA_050741055.1 Burkholderiales bacterium
AGTACTACCAGGTGAGCAACGACCTCGAGTTCCTGCATTTCCATGGCGCCGAGCTGATCCTCGAAATTGCGCGCTTCTGGTCGAGCATCGCAACCTTCAACGAAACGCGCGTCCGCTACGAAATCCACGGCGTGATGGGGCCCGACGAGTTCCACGAAGGCTATCCCGACGCGCCGCGGCCGGGCCTTTCCAACAACGCCTATACCAACATCATGGCCGTCTGGGTGCTGTGCCGGGCGCTCGATGTGCTCGACTGCCTCTCCGATATGCGCCGCGCCGAGCTGATGGCGCGGCTCGCGCTTACGCCCGAAGAGGTCGCGCGCTGGGATGACATCAGCCGCAGGATGTTCGTTCCTTTTCACGACGACGGCATCGTCAGCCAGTTCGATGGCTACGAGAAGCTCGCCGAGCTGGATTGGGAGCACTACCGCGCCCGCTACGGCAACATCCAGCGCCTGGACCTGATCCTGGAGGCGGAGCACGACAGCGCCAACCGCTACAAGCTTGCGAAGCAGCCGGATGTGCTGATGCTGTTCTACCTGTTCTCGTCGGACGCCCTGAGCGAGCTCTTTGCGCGGCTGGGCTATCCTTTCGAGTACGGGACGATTCCGCGCAACGTCGCCTACTACGACTGCCGCTCCTCGCACGGCTCGACGCTTTCGCGCGTGGTGCATGCCTGGGTGCTGGCCCGGTCGGACCGGCTGCGTGCGACGCGCTACTTCGCCGAGGCGTTGCAGAGCGATGTGAGCGATATCCAGGGCGGTACGACCGCCGAAGGCATCCATCTCGGCGCCATGGCGGGCACCGCCGACCTGTTGCAGCGGGTGGCGACCGGAATCGAGATCGATAACAATGTGCTGCGGTTCGATCCCAAGCTCGCGCGCGGCATCAGGCGGCTCGACATGCGCATCCGCTATCGCGGCCATACGCTCGATCTGCGGCTGACGGCCGATACGCTGACGGTGCACGGGCGCGAGCGCGGCCCAGTCCCGATTCGCATGGCGCTCGACAACACCGAATACGAGTTCGCCGGCGGCACCCGGGTGTTCCGGCTCGATCCGAACAAACGGGACGAAGACGATGCGCCGGCCGGTGAAGTCTTCGTGTAGCGCCCGTCCATGAGGACCGCCGAGCTGCCCGACTCGCGGCCGGATCCCTCGCTCGTCGACCCGCAGGCGCTCGGGATCGATCTCGTGCACGGGCTCACGCCCGCCGAGGCGGCACGCCGGCTCGGGCAGGACGGACCGAACGAGCTGAGGCACAAGCCGCCGGTTCGCGCCTGGCGGCGCCTGGTCGGCCAGTTGCGCGATCCACTCATCTATCTGCTGCTGGCCGCCATTGCCATTTCGCTTATCGCGTGGTTCATCGAAGGCGCACACGGCGTGCCGATCGATGCGCTGGTGATCGCCCTGATCGTCGTCCTCAACGCAGTGCTCGGCTTCGTGCAGGAAGCCCGGGCCGAAAGCGCGGTCGCCGCGCTCGCGCGCATGACGGCGGTGACATCCGCGGTGATCCGCGACGGCAATCC
>JBOIEI010000405.1:0-7052 GCA_050741055.1 Burkholderiales bacterium
GGGCATGTCCGATCCGCGCGGGATCGCCGGGCTCGAAGAACGAGTCGTTTTCGAAGCCGAACGCGGCGCCGGTCAGGGCGCAGCACAGGAGCTCGACCGTGAGCGCCAGCATGGTCCCTTTCGCGCCGCCGATGGCGGCGAGGCTTCCGGTAAGCGCGGCTTTCGCGTCGGTGGTCGGATTGCCGTCTCGATCCAGCGCCCAGCCGAGCGGAATGGGCTTGCCGTGTTCGGCATGCAGCATGATCTTGCCGCGCACGACCTCGGTGAGCGACAGATCGATCAGGAGCGGCGGCCCATCGCGGCGCGGGAACACGGCAGCGATCGGGTTGGTGCCGAAGAGCGGCCGCTTGCCGCCCCACGGGTTGATGGCCGCCGGCGAGTTGGTGAAGGCAAGTCCCACCATCCCGGCCTCGGACACGGGCTGCAGATGGTAGGCCATGACGCCGGCGTGGTGGCTGCCGGTCACGCCCGCAAGCGCGATGCCGCACTGCTTCGCACGCTGCACCGCCTCGGCCGCAGCCAGCGCCAGAGACTCATAGGCGAGCCCGCCGCCGGCATCGATCAGGCAGCACCCTGCGTGGCTGCGCACGATCCGCGGCGCCGCCGTTCCTTGCGCGCGTCCCGTGCGCAAGTGTCCGCAGTAGAGTGCGAGGCGTGCGAGCCCGTGGGTGGGAACGCCGCTCGCTTCGGCGTGCACGAGCGCTTCAGCCGTCGCGCGCGACATGCTCGGCGCTGCGCCGGCGCGGCACAGCGCTGTCGCCGCGAGAGCAATCAGATCGGAGATCGAAACGAGCGGCACGGACCGACCCCGGTTCGGGTGGGGAGTTGGATGCGGCTGCGAGCGCGCCGACTTCGAAGGCGCGCGTGCAAGCGCGCGCATTGTAGAAGCCGGCCCGGCGAGGGTCAACGCGCAGACACTGACGCGCGGGTTGAAGCGCCGGATTCGATTGCGCAGGCTCGCAGGGCGTAGGTGTACCCGCCGGATGCGCCGCGCGCATTCTCCCTCGAACGCGCACACTCCGGGATGCACCCTGGCGGCATTCCGGATCGAAACGCGCTCGGCAGCCGAGCGCTCAGATCGCGTGCTCGCGGTCTGCCGTGAGCGCGAAGCGAATGAGCTCGGAGAGATTGCGCGCCTGCAGCTTCTCCATCAGGCGCGCCTTGTACACCTCCACCGTGCGCGGGCTGATGCCGAGCGCTTCGCCGATTTCGCGGTTGTGCCGGCCGGCCGCGGCAAGGTCCATCACCTGGCGCTCGCGTGGCGTGAGCCGTGCCAGGCGCGAGGACGTCTCGTCGCCCACCACTTTTTCGGCGCGCCGCCTCGCATCGCGTTCCAGCGCCGAGCCCACCGCCGCCACCAGCTGCTCCTCGTCGAGGGGCTTCTCGAGAAAATCGACCGCACCCGATTTGAGCGCCTGGCGCGCTGACGCCGCATCGCCGTGGCCGGTGATGATGACGATCGGCATCTCGACGTTCTGGGATGCCAGCCGGGATTGCAGATCCAGGCCGGTCATGCCGCTCATCTTGATGTCGAGCACGAGGCAGCCGCGCCAGTCCTTGCGGTAGGCGGCCAGAAAATCCTCGGCGCTGCTGAAGATCGCCGTGCGATAGCCCTTCAAGCCGAGCAACAAGGCAAGCGCATCGCGCACCGCCACATCGTCGTCGACGATAAACACGGTTTGTTCAACTGTCGCTGTCATCGGTTTCTCCTGTCAGGGTGGGCAAAGTCAAATGAAACGATCCGTAATCGGTCGGCTCCACCCAGAGCCGGCCGCCATGCGCCTTGACGATCGCGCGGCTGATCGCGAGACCGAGACCCATGCCGTGCGACTTGGACGTCGAGAACGGCAGGAACAATTTGTCGCGTAGCGACGGAGGAATGCCGGGACCGGAATCGATCACGCTCAACTGCACGAAGCCGCCTTCGTGGTCCGCCGCCATGAGCTTGATCTCGCGGCGCACCGGCCGTGCTTCGCGAATCGAGTCCAGGGCGTTGGCGAGCAGATTGCGGAACACGATCTCGAGCTCCAGGCGATCGACCAGGATGCGCGGCAGATCGGGGTCGATCTTGAGGTTGAGTGCGATGCCGTCGGCCTTGGCCTCCTGGGCGAACGCGGTGCGCATGGCTTCGAGGAATTCGCCGGGCGCAAGACGCTCCAGATTCATCGTGCCGCTGCGCAGGAAGTCGCGCAGGCGTTTGACGATCGCGCCGACGCGCTGCGCCTGCTCGGTGATCTTGCCGACCGTCTGCTCCAGCTTCATCACATCGGGCGGCGTGCGCGCGAGCATGTGCTGGCAGGCGCGCCCGTAAGTCACCAGCGCGGTGAGGGGCTGGTTGACTTCGTGCGCCAAGGCGGCCGCCATCTCGCCGGCCGCGGCCAGCCGCAGCGATTGGCGCAGGCTCTCCTGCGCGCGTTCGCGTTCGTCCACCACCACGCCGAGCAGCAGCCCCGTGACGCTTAAGCCCAGCATGCGCGCCTGCAGCTCCAGCAACGTGCCGACTTCCGTGCCGCTCGCCTGGGCCACGACGATCAACCCGACCTGGACGAATGCGAGCCCCGCGGCCGCTCCCACCAGGCCCTGCCGGGCAGCGATCCAGATGAGTGGCAGGAACAGAACGAAGAAGTACTTGACGTGCCCGCCCGGCAGAAAGGCGAACACCGCCCCCAGTATGGCGACGGTACTGACCAGCTGCACCAGCGTTTCCCAGCGCGGCAGCATTGCGGCGAGCTTGCGCCGGCCGTTGCGGTCGGCCAGGACGAGAAAGAAGGGCATCAAGGCGAGCACGCCGACGACATCGCCGATCCAGTAGCGCAGCAACGCCTCGGGAAAGGAGGACCACTCCGCCAGACCGAACACGGCATGGCTGCCGACGTACACGCTGCCGATCAGCAATGGCGCGATCGACAGGATCCCGAGCATCCAGGCGAAATCACGCAGGCTGCGAATGCGGCCGCGCACCGACAGACGGCGCGACAACGCCATGCCGGCAGCGGTATAGCCGAGGGTCATGATGAGAGCGCCCACCACGACCGTGCCCACCGGCGCCGGCGTCTGCCGCACCAGGGCCTCGGATATCAGCATGGCGAGCAGCAGAGCCGGTGCAGCGCGCAACCCCCGGATCAGCACCAGGCCGAGAGCCAACGCGATCTGCGGATTCCAGGGCGTGATGCCGATGGAGGCCGACGGGTGGATGAAGCTGACGCGCTCCAGAACGAGATACAACCCGACGAAGACGATCGCCAGTTCCCATTCCTGCAACGACCAGATCGCTGCCGGCCGCGACTCGGGACCCGAGGCGGCGATCGGTTGCTGCAACAATCCGGAGGGCTGGGTTTTCTGCACGCGAACCTCGATCACTGCCTGCGTGAGAGCCGTACGACGTTGCACGCAAGCACCATTCCGCTGCGCGACTTCCATCCGCCGTTTTTGCAACACTAAGTTACATAGCGTACGCAGCCGGAAATAAAAGCGCAACCCCCCTTACGAGTTTTTTTGCTGCGGGGATGCAGCACCCCTAACGAGGCCGTGGGCTTTCCTTGCCGCACCAGCGTTCGCACATCGCCCGCACGACATCGGCGAGCGAACCATTGGGAGCGTTCAGCGCGCGCATCCATTGCGCATCGTTGAGCTCCGCCGTGGCCCTGGCGTGCAGAAAGGCCAGCGCGCGTTCGCTGCCCAGACGCTCGGCGCAAGCGCCGAGCTGCTCGAGCATCGCGAGGATTTCGCTGCGCAGGTTCACCGACCTGCCGCTGCGGACATCGGCAATCTGCGCCGCAAAACCGAAGCGGCAGGCCTGGAATCGGTTGTAGTCATAGACGTTGGAATCCTCGGCCGCATCCGCCTGCACACCCCCTTGATCCTTGAGCCATGCGCACAGGGTCTGCGCAAACGCGGCGATCGCCGCTGCCGTTTCGATGTCGAGCGGCGTATCGCAGACGCGGATTTCGATCGTGCCGAATTCGGGTTTGGGCCGCACGTCCCAGTAGAAGTCCTTCATGCTGCGCACGATCCCGAACCCTGCCATGCGGTCGAAGTAGCGCGTGAGGCCTTGCCAATCCGCAACGCGCGGCATGTGCCCCGAGAGCGGGAAGACCGAGACTGCGTGCAGGCGGGAGCTGTCGAAGGCCGTATCCTCGCCTTGCGAAAAAGGCGAGGCCGCGGCGAGCGCGATCAGGTGGGGAATGAAGCGTGCCATCTGGCGCGTAAGACGAATCGCCTCGTCGGCGCCGGCGCAGCCGATATGGATGTGCTGGCCGAACACGGTGAACTGCTTGGCGAGATAACCGTAGAGCTCGGACAGCGCGGAGAAGCGCTCGGTGGGGAAGATCCTGCGCTGCGCCCAATGGTGAAAGGGATGCGCGCCGCCGCCGGCGATACCGATATTGAGCTTCTCCGCCGCCGCGCACAGCTCGGCTCGGACCTCGGCGAGATCGCGCAACAGATCGTCGTGGCGCGTGTGCACCTCGCTGTTCACCTCGATCATGCTCTCGGTGATCTCGGGCTTCACGTTGTTCGCACGCGGGCTCCTGGCAAGCGCGGAAAGCAGACTTTCGGCGCCGCGCGTGAGGTCGAAATCGCGCAGGTTGACGAGCTGCAATTCCAGCTCGACACCCATGCTCAGCGCTCGACCTGCTTTGAATGCGGGCAGCACGCTCGTCCTCTCAGGGCTTGACGTCGCCGGACAGCCGCAGCGCCCAGTGCAGCGCGAGCGGACCGGCCAGCTCGAACACGACGATCGCAGCCAGCAACACCGACGCGAGCTCCTGGCCGAATTGCGGATAACGCATGGCAATGTCGTGCATCAGCAGCAGCGCCATGCCCGACATCGGCATCAATGTAAGTCCCAGGCAGGCTGTCTGCCGCCACGGCAGCGGCGACAGCGGCGCGGAGGCCATCACGCCCAGCCACTTGCCGGCCGCCCGGGCCAGCACATAGATTACCGCAGCCCAGCCGGCGGTCTGCAATACCGGCCAGGCGGCCTGGGCGCCGGTGATCACGAACAGCAGGATGTAGAGCACGCGTGCGCCGCCGCCCAGATCGAACTCCATCAGGGCGAAGCGGCGCGGAACATTGCGCACCGTCGCCCCGGCAGAGAGCAGAGCCAGGAACACCGACAGCTGGAGTGCCGTTGCAAGCCCCACCGCGATCAGCACCGCCGCCACGATCAGCACGAAGTGGACATCGGCGCGCCGCGTAAGCGCGCTCGCCGCATAGGGCAGCGCGAAGCCGGTGGCGACGCCGATGGCGAGCGAGCCGAGCAGCAGGTACAGGGGGTGCAGCACCACGGTGAGCCAGCCCGCGCGGTATTCCAGGTGCACCATCGCGACCAGCATGGTGGTGAGCAGAAAGGCAAGCAGCGTATTCACGGCGACCAGGTTGAGGCAGCGATCGGTGACTTGTCCTTGCGCATGCGCGTCGCTGGTGACGAGCCAAACGACTGCCGGTGAGGTCGCGATCCCGATGGCAGCGGCCACCGCGGCCTGGATGGGCGGAAAGCCGAACGCGATCAGCGCCGCGCTCACGCCACCGAAGCACAGCGCGCTTTCGGCCAGCGACGCGATCCACAGCGAGGGATCGCGGCGCAGCCATTGCAGGTCGAGGCGGCGACCCAGCTCGAACAGCACCAGGCCGACCGCGATATCGACGATGACACGCGCTTCCTCCAGCAGCGGCCGCACCCGCAAATCGAGCGCGAGCGGACCCACGGCGAATCCCGCCAGCACGTAGCCGAACACCGCAGGCATCCTGAAGCGCTGCGCCGCCGCACCCAGGACACCGCCAATCACCAGCAGCACGCCGAGCAGCAGCGCCTCGTTCAACGGCGGCGGGAAATCCGGGAAAAACGGCATCGTCACTTCAGCCACGATCGTCCCTGTTCGGGTCGCATGCGAGGCGCGAATGGTGCTATCCGCGCAGCCTTGTCATCGGTTTGCGCGCGTGCGCCGGGAGCCCGCTCGATGCGTTGGCTATAATCCCCGGGCGCGCCTGCGCATCGCGGCTGCGCGCATGCCGGCGCAAACCAAGCGCAACGCGCGCCGTGCATCTCCACCATTGGCATTCAACCCCCTGCGGAGGCCCGAAATGAGCGATTCCAGGCGAGGCATGCGCCGCGCCCTGACCAGCTACGGCGACGAAGCGTTCTCGCTGTTCCTGCGCAAGGCCTTCATCAAGGCGATGGGCTATTCGGACGATGCCCTGGCACGCCCGGTGATCGGAATCACCGATACCTACAGCGGCTTCAACGCCTGTCACCGCAATGTACCCGAACTGATCCAGGCGGTGAAGCGCGGAGTCATGCTCGCCGGCGGATTGCCGATCGAATTCCCGACCATTTCGCTGCACGAGTCGTTCTCGCATCCGACCAGCATGTATCTGCGCAACCTCATGTCGATCGACGTGGAGGAAATGATCCGCGCGCAGCCCATGGACGCGGTGGTGCTGATCGGCGGCTGCGACAAGACCGTTCCGGCCCTGCTGATGGGCGCGGCGAGCGCGAACACGCCGGCCATCGTGCTGGTGACCGGCCCGATGATGACCGGTTCGCATCATGGCGAGCGGCTCGGCGCATGCACCGATTGCCGGCGCTTCTGGGCCAAGTTCCGTGCCGGCGAGATCGACGACCAGGAGATCAACGACCTCAACGCATCGCTCGCACCGTCCGCCGGCACCTGCATGGTGATGGGCACCGCCAGCACCATGGCGTGCATGACCGAGGCACTGGGCATGATGCTGCCGGGCGGCGCGGCGATCCCCGCCGTACATGCCGACCGGCTGCGTGCGGCCGAAGCCACCGGCGCGCGCGCCGTTGCAATGGCTGCCGAGGGACTCACGCCGGATCGGATCATGACTGTGCGCGCATTCGAAAATGCACTGCGCATGCTGCTCGCGATCGGCGGCTCGACCAACGCGATCGTGCACATCGCCGCGATCGCCGGCCGGCTCGGCATCGAGATCGATCTCGAAGCGTTCGACCGGCTCGGAGACCAAACGCCCGTGCTGGTGGACCTGAAACCCACCGGCCAGCACTACATGGACGATCTGTTCAAGGC
>JBOIEI010000406.1:0-3128 GCA_050741055.1 Burkholderiales bacterium
GTCGGCGTCATCTCGGCGGTCGACCGCTCGATCGAGTCGCTGACCAGCTTCCGGATCTCGGGTGCGATCCAGACCGATGCGGCGATCAACCCGGGCAATTCCGGCGGCGCACTGGTCGACGGCAACGGGCAGCTGATCGGCGTCAACACGGCCATCTTCTCGCGCAGCGGCGGCAATCTCGGGATCGGCTTCGCCATTCCCGTCTCCGTCGCCCGCAGCGTGATGGACAGCATCATTGCGACCGGAGCGGTGACGCGCGGCTGGATGGGGATCGAACTGCAGAACGTGGCACAAGTTGCCGAAACCAATGTGCGCGCGGGCGTGCGCGGCGTGCGCGTGGCGAACGTGATGCCGGCGAGCCCGGCCGCACAAGCCGGAATCCGGTCCGGCGACTTGCTGACGGCCATCGAAGGCAAACCGGTGGTCGATACCACCAGCCTCCTGAACACCGTCGCCGCGCTGAAGCCCGGCTCGCAAGCCGCACTCACGCTGCTGCGCGAACGCTCGGAGCTGAAGGTGAAGGTGACCGTGGGCCGCCGCCCTATACCCGCAACAGCGCCATAGCGGAAACGAAGCGGTCATTTCACCTCTGCGGCGGCCTCGGCATCCGGCGCGGGCGCCACCAGTCGGGCCACCCAGATACCCACCTCGTAGAGCAGGCACAGCGGTAGCGCGAGTAGCAGCTGCGAAATAACGTCGGGCGGCGTGAAGACGGCACCGATCACGAACGCGCCCACGATCACGTACGCGCGCGCCTGCTTCAGCTTCTCCACGGTCACCAGGCCCATTCGCACCAGCAGCACGACAGCCACCGGCGTTTCGAACGTCGCCCCGAAAGCGAGAAACATCGTCAGCACGAAGCTGAAATATTTCTCGATGTCCGTCATCCAGGCCACGCCTTCCGGGGCGATGGCCGCCATGAAGCGGAATATGGATGGAAACACGACGAAATACGCGAACGCCATGCCGATGAAGAACAGCAACGAGCTGGTGACGATCAACGGCACGGCGAGCCGCTTCTCGTGCGAATAGAGGCCCGGGGCGACGAACGCCCACACCTGATGGAGCACGTAGGGCAGCGCGATCAGGAAGGCGACCAGCAGCGTGACCTTCACCGGCACGAGGAACACGCCGACCACGTCCGTGGCGATCATGCTGCCGCCGGTCGGGAGCGCGGCGAGCAGTGGTCTTGCCAGCAGCGAATAGATGTCGGAGGCCCAATAGGCCAGGCACAGGAACACCAGCAGTACCGCGCCGATGATGCGCAGCAACCGGTCGCGCAGCTCGACCAGGTGGGAGATGAAGGTATCTTCGGCGCCGTCGTTCATATCGCTTGGCGGGCCGAATCAGGCGCTCTTGGGCGCCTCGGCCGGCATCCCGGGCCGGGCCGCATCGGGCGCTTTAGGTGCTGCGGTGTTGGGCTTCGGCGTGGTATCGGGCTTCGCTGCGATGTCCCGCTCGGGCGCGGTATCCGGCGCGGCGTCGGGCTTCGACGCCGGAGTGTGCGCAAGCGCTGCCGGCGGCATCTCCTCCGACCCGGCGTCTTCGGACCGACGCTCGGTCGAGGGCTCGACCAGTTCCTTCAGCTCGCGCATTTCCTGGTCGACCTGGTCGAGCTCGCGGCTCATCGACTGCTCGATCTCGCGCGCCGAATCCTGCACGCTTTCACGCAGCTTTTTCAGCTCGTCGAGCTCGATCTCGCGCTGGATGTCGGACTTGACGTCGTTGACGTAGCGCTGCATGCGGCCGAACAGATGCCCGGCGGTGCGCGCCACCCCCGGCAGCCGCTCGGGCCCGATCACGATCAAGGCGACCACGCCGATCACCACCATTTCGAACAAGCTGATATCGAACATCTGCGGTGGCTCGTGGGCGACCGTGCCGGCCGCGGCAGTGCGGCCGCCGCATCGGCAGGCAGTGGCCGGCCCTTCAGGCGCGGGTCTTTTCCTTGACCTCGCCTTCGATGGTCTGGCCCGCGGAGGGCGGAATCTCGGCTTTGGACGCGGACGGCTTGTCCTCTTCGGTCTTCATGCCGTCCTTGAACCCGCGCACGGCGCCCCCCAGGTCGGAACCGAGGTTGCGCAGCTTCTTGGTGCCAAAGATCAGCACGACCACCAGCAGAACGATGAGCCAGTGCCAGATGCTGAATGAACCCATGATCGACTCCTTAGACCCGGACCAGCATCGGCGGCAGAACCGCCGGCCCGCCGAGCACGTGAACGTGCAGGTGCATGACGTCCTGGCGGCCGATGCGCCCGGTGTTGACGATGATGCGAAAGCCCTCGCTGCAACCTTCCTGGAGGGCCAGCCGAGGCGCGAGCACCATGATGTGTCCCATCACTGCCTCGTGTCTTTCCTCCAGGTGCGCCACCGAGTCCACGTGCTCCCTGGGAATGAGCATGAAGTGTACCGGCGCGACCGGTTTGATGTCGTGAAAGGCATAGACGAGATCATCCTCGTAGACCTTGCGGCTCGGGATGTCGCCGCGCACGATCTTGCAGAAGATGCAGTTATCCATCGTTTCCGTGCCGGTGGGTCCGAAACCGCGGTGGCGCTCGCCGGCTCAGCGCTCGCGGCTCGCCTTCTCGTCGATGCCCGAGATACCTTCTCGGCGCCTGAGCTCCTCCAGCACGTCCTCCGGCGTCAACCCGTGCCAGGTCAGCAGGACGAGCGTGTGGAACCACAAATCCGCCACCTCGCTTACCAGGCCCAGTTTATCACCCTGCTTCGAGGCGAGCAGGCACTCACTGGCTTCCTCGATTACCTTGCGCAGGATGGCGTCCTCGCCGCGACCGAACAGGCCCGCCACGTACGACGTCGCCGGGTCGGCCGAGCGGCGCTGCGCGAGCGTCTGCCCAAGGCGTTCGAGTATTCCGGAGTCGATCACTCGCTTTTCGCTCCTGTCGGGCCCCTCGGGCCCGCTGTGCCGGTGCTCGCAGCCGGCGCGGCGGCATGGCCAGCGTAGATCGTTTCCGGATCTTTCAGCACGGGATCGGTCACGACCCACTGGCCGCCTTCCAGGCGGCGGAAGAAGCAGTTTGCCCGCCCAGTGTGACAGGCGATGCCGCCGATCTGCTCGACTTCCAGCAGGATCACGTCCTCGTCGCAGTCGAGGCGGATGGAACGCA
>JBOIEI010000407.1:0-4833 GCA_050741055.1 Burkholderiales bacterium
GCGGCGCATCGCCGCGGTCTCCGTGAGGCGCCGGTTGGCCTTGATCCCCGCAAGCAGCACTGCGCAATCCTTCTCCGACGTGAGATAGTTGGGCGCGATCGCGGGCGGCGCGAGTGGATCGGCGCTGCCAATCGCGACGCTTCCCCGGCTCTCGGGCCGCAGCAGCCTCGCCGCAAGCGTGAAGCCGGGGAAGCGATGCAGCTTGTCCCCCGGCTTGTCGAAGCTGTAGAGCGTGATGCTGGTCTGGATGTCCGGGGTCGCGGCTGCGGGGTCGGCGCGGATGAAGCCCGTCGCAAACGACTGTCCCATCGCCAGGAATCCCTTGCGCTGAAAAGCGAAGCGCAGGGCGGCGGCGACGCTCTTCGGGAAATTGCCGATCACGTCGTTGAGCGTGCAGCGCTCGGTGCACTCGTACACCATGCGCGCCGTGTAGTGATCCTGCAGATTCATGCCCACGCCCGGCATGTCGGCCACAACTGCGATCCCGTAGCGCTGCAGCAGCGCCGCCGGGCCGACGCCCGAGAGCTGCAGCAGTTGCGGAGAGTTGAATGAGCCGCCCGCTACCAGCACCTCCGCGCGCGCTGTCGCGGACGCGGTGATCCCGTCGCGTAGATACTCGACACCTGTTGCACGCATGCCGGAAAACAGGATGCGAGTCGCGTGCGCGCGCGTGACGATCCGGAGGTTTGCGCGCCGGCGGGCGGGGCGCAGGAACCCCGTAGCGGCGCTGCTCCGCAGCCCCTTGCGTATCGTCCACTGGTTGTAGCCAAAGCCCTCCTGGATCGCGCCGTTGAAATCCGGGTTGCGTGGGTAGCCATATTCCTCCGCGGCTGCCAGCCAGGCGTCGGCCAGCGGGTGCGTCTCCTTCGGGTCGGAAACCGAGAGCGGACCACCGGTGCCGTGAAACTCGTCGGCGCCGCGCTCCTGGTCCTCGGACTTGCGGAAGTATGGCAGTACATCGGCATAGCCCCAGCCCGCGTTGCCGAGATCGCGCCACCGGTCGTAGTCCTCGCGCTGGCCGCGAATGTAAAGCAGCCCGTTGATCGAGGTCGACCCGCCGAGCACCTTGCCGCGCGGCTGCGCGATGCGCCGGTTGGCGGCGCCGGGCTGCGGCTCGCTTGCGTACAGCCAATTCACCGCCGGGTTGGTGAAGTGCTTCCCGTACCCGAGCGGAATGTGTATCCACGGGTTGCTGTCTTCTCCCCCCGCCTCCAGCAGCAGCACGGAGTGACGCGCCGACGCGGACAGGCGGTTCGCCAGCACGCAACCCGCGGCACCGGCGCCGACCACGATGAAATCGTAGCAATCAGATGCGGATGGCATGTTCAATCCACTCTTTTCCACTGACAACCACGGCACGCCGTCGGTAAGCCGATCAGGCCATCCGCACGTACTTGTCCACGCGGCTCTTCCTCGTCAGACCCGCATAGATGTTTCCAGCCGCATCGATTCCCATGCCGTGCACGGGATCGACTTCCCAGCGGGCGAGAACCGCGCCATCGCCGTCGCGCACGCTGATCGCCGGTTTGCCAACTTCCGAGGCCTGCTCGCACAGATAGAAGTTACCTGCGGCATCCCGCGCGATGTCGTTCGGACCGCCCATTCCGGTCCACATGCCGATGTACTGGCCGTCTGGCGTGAAATGCTGGACGCGCGCATTCGCGCGGTCGCAGACGTGGATCGTCCCATCGGGTGAGATCGCAAGACTATGCGGAAGATGAAAATCGCCAGGCGCCGTTTTCCCCGGCTGTCCCCAGGACTGGATCAGCTCGCCATCCTTGGTAAACCGGTGGACCCGGCTGTTCCGGTAGCCGTCGGTCACGTAGAGATCGCCTGAGGGCCCCGGCATCATCTCCGTTGGATGATTGAACGGGCCGGCGGCACGCAACGGCAGGTTGTGCCAGTCCTCGCAGCCCGTATCGGAATGTTCTCCGCGATTACCGAGCTGTCGCACGAGCTTGCCCTCGAGCGTATAGATCATCGCGACGCAATCCACCTGATCCGTAACGTATGCGGCGTCGCCGGCAATCTTGAAGCCGTGCGCACGCTTGAACTGTCCGTTGCCCCAGGCGTGCAGGAAATTGCCGTCGTGGTCGAACACCAGCACCGCAGGGTCCTTGCGCTGAAAGACGTAAAGACGATTGCGCGAATCCGTCGTGACCCGGCTGACGAGGCCGAACGCCTCGCCTTCGGGCAGTTTCGCGAAATTCTCGACCAGCTCGTAGGTGTAGCTACCGGTTCCGACTTTCATGGCGATCCCCTCTGTCGATAAGCAGGCTCCGGGTGCGCTGACTTCCGCGCATTACGGGAGTGCGCGGAATACTGAATAGTACAGGCACCCGACCCGATGCCTCCATAGGCTGGTTCCATACTTTCGGTACCGGTGACTGGAGGCCCTCCGGCACGAGGCGCGTACACTAGGCGAACGGGGAACGGATCCGCAGGGCCCTGCCGAAGGGACCCAGTGAATGAATCACTGATCGCGAGGAGGCATGCATGAGAGCCGCTCTTGCTTTCGTTATCGCTGCCTTTGTCGTCGCTCCGGCTGCGCCGGCTGCCGACAAGTACCCCACGAAGCCCATACGTTTGGTCGCGCCGTTCCCGCCGGGGGGCGGCACGGACATCCTGGGACGCCTCATCGCGGTGCCCGTGGGCGAGCGGCTGGGCCAGACGGTGGTGGTGGACAATCGGCCCGGCGCGGGTGGCGCCCTCGGCGCGGGGATAGTCGCGCACGCCGCTCCGGACGGCTACACGCTGGTCATCGTTTCCAGCAGCTATTCGGCGGCTTCGGCCTTCGGCAAACCGAAATACGATCCCGTAGACGGCATTCAGCCTGTGATACTGATCGGCACGACGGGGATCGTACTCTCGGTGCATCCTTCGGTTCCTGCGACAAGCGTCTCCGAGTTCATCTCGCACGTAAAGGCCAATCCCGGAAAGCTCAACTATGCCTCGGTCGGCACCGGCAGCGTGGCGCACCTGCTGGTGGAGCTCTTCAAGCTCGAAACGAAGACCAATTTCGTCCACGTTGCCTACAAAGGCGGCGGTCCGGCGCTGGCGGCGACCATCGGCGGCGAAGTGCAGGTTACCGCCATCAGCGCGGTGCCGAGCATGCCGCACATCAGGGCCGGTCGGCTGCGCCCGCTCGGCGTGACCACGCTCAAGCGCCTGAGCATTCTGCCCGACGTGCCGTCCATCGGCGACACGGTGCCTGGATTCGAAGTCGTGCATTGGTATGCCATGTGGGCGCCCAAGGGCACGCCGCGAGCCATTGTCAACCTTTGGAACGAGGAGGTCGCACGGGTGGTGAGGTCGCCGCAGATGGTGCGCCAGATGGGCAATGAGGGACTCGACGCAGCCGGCGGCCCGCCGCAGGAGTTCTACGACGTCAACAAGACCGCGGTGCAGAAGTGGCGGCGCGTGATCAAGGAGGCGAAGCTCGGCACCGGTAATTGAGAGCCGGCTAGGGGCTAAACTATCGGCACCAATCGCTCGCGCAATGCGAACGATGGCCTGTCGTCATCTAGCACCCCGAGGGGAATATGGCTGATCGAACCGTGCTCTACCAAAGCGTGGGCGCCGTGCTCACGCATTTCGATGTCGATATCGAGGCGGCAACGCTTACACGGCGCACGTCCGTCACCCTGCCGTCCAATGTGCAGTACGTATGGCCGCATCCGTCGCGGAAATTCATTTACGTGTCCACGAGCGACGCGGCTTCGGGCAATACGCCGGTCCCGGGTGTGATGCATCGGATTTGTGCACTGCGTGTGGCGAGCGACGGATCGGCTGCGATGTACGGCGAGCCGCAGCCGCTGCCCTCGCGGCCCATTCACCACTGCGTGAATCCTGCGGGCACGCACGTATTGAGCGCCTTCAACAACCCGAGCAACATCACCGTGCATCCCATCAACGCCGACGGCACACTCGGGCCGCGGGTGGAGCAGAAGGCCAAGGTCGATGTCGGCATCTACGCGCATCAGGTGGTCGTCGCCCCATCGAATCGCATCGTGATCTTCCCGGCGCGCGGCAACGACGCCAAGGACGGAAAGCCGGAGGACCCGGGCGCGGTCAAAGTATTCGGCTTCGACGACGGGCAACTCACCGACGCGCAGAACATCGTCGGTGGCCGGAACGGATTCGACTATCGGCCGCGCCATGTCGATTTCCATCCGACCAAGCCGTGGATGTACGCGAACATCGAAAGCCAGAACGAGATGCACATGCACCGGCTCACTGCCGCCGGAGACAAAGTGGAAGCGACACCCGCGTTCACCGCGACCACGCTCGCGGGCATTCGAGATCCGAAGTTGCGGCAAACCACCAGCGCGATCCACGTGCATCCGAACGGACGCTTCGTGTACACGGGGAACCGCGCCGACAGCACCGTGGAGCGCGACGGCAAACGCGTATTCGCCGGCGGCGAGAACAGCATTGCGGTTTTCGTCATCGCTCAGACCACCGGCGAACCGCGGCGCATTCAGAACGTCGATACGCTCACGCACCCCGTGCGCACCTTCAGCATCGACCCGAGCGGGCGCCTGCTCGTAGCCGCAAGCATCCGCGATATGTGGACGCACTACGGCAATGAGGTGCGGCTCGCCCCGGCGGGGCTGAGCGTGTTTCGCATCGGAGCCGACGGCAGGCTCGAGCTGGTGCGCAAGTACGACGTCGAGCTCAACGGCAAGCTGCAATGGTGGACCGGAATGATGGGACTCTGACATCCCGTCTCGAGGGAGCACGCGGTCGAATTGCTCGACATTACTTGCATGACATAATTACTTGCGGGAAGGCCGCTTCCAGCCGAGCCAGTCGACGATCGCACTGCCCATC
>JBOIEI010000408.1:0-3645 GCA_050741055.1 Burkholderiales bacterium
CTTACCTTTGGGCGGCGCAGCGCGTGAGCGCCATGGTGCTCGCGCTGTGCGTGTTGGTGCACCTGCTGACGCTGATCTACGCGGTTCGCGGCGGCTTGAGCGCCGCGGAGATCCTGCAGCGCACGCGCGGAAGCGTCGCCTGGGGTGCGTTCTACGCGACTTTCGTCATTGCGGTGGCGGTGCATGCGCCGATCGGACTACGTGCGATCCTGAACGAGTGGTCAGCCTTGCGGGGGACCAGGCTCGACATCATCGTCGCGATCGTGGCTCTGGTGTTGCTCGTCCTCGGCATGCGCGCGGTATGGGCGGTGATCGCATGAAAAGCGACTGGCGCGCCCGCGCTCACCCCGCCTGGTGGGCTTTCCTCGCGCATCGCATCTCGGGACTGCTGCTCGCTCTGTTCCTGCCGTTGCATTTTCTGACGCTCGGAGCCGCGCTCGAGGGCGAGGCCGCGCTGCAGTCGGCGCTCGCCTGGACCGAGCAGCCACTCATCAAGGCGGGCGAAGTGCTGCTGGTGCTGCTCCTCGCCGCCCATATGACCGGCGGCATCCGGCTGCTCATGCTGGAATTCCTGCCGTGGCGCGATTGGCAGAAGAGCCTGCTTGCGCTGGCTGCCGGCCTGTCGGTCGTGGCGGGCGGGGCGTTCCTGCTGAACCTGGTCTAGCGGCGCCACCGGCGCGCGACGAACCCAAGGGAGAGAGGGTTGGCGGCAAAACCGAATCTGCTGGTCATTCTGATCGACGACCTGCGCTACGACGAGTTCGGCGCGGGCGGCCACCCGTACATGCGCACGCCGCACATCGACCGCATCGCGCACGAGGGCGCCATCTTCGAGCGCGCCTTCCACACCACGCCGATCTGCTCGCCCAACCGGGCCTCGATCCTGAGCGGCCAGTATGCGAGCCGGCACGGCATCATCGACAACGTCGCGCGCGACCTGGCGAGCCACCGCCTGCCCAACTATCACCTCGCGCTGCAGCGCCTGGGCTACGAGACCGCGCACATCGGCAAATGGCACATGGGCAACGACGGCAAGCCCCGTCCCGGCTACGACCACTGGGTCGCGTTCGACGGCCATGGGCGGCTGAACGATCCGCTGCTCAACGTCAATGGCAAGTACGTGCAGCATCGCGGCTACGTCACCGACATCATGAACGAGATGGCGGTCGAGTTCGTCGAACGCAAGCACGCAAAGCCCTGGTCGCTGTTCTTCGCCCACAAGGCGGTGCACCCGGATGCGGAGCAGGCCGCCGACGGCTCGTTCGCGATGGAAGGCTACCGCGTTGCCGAGCGCCACCAGGATCTCTATCGCGACTGCGTCTTTCCGCGCAAGCCCAACATGCTGAGCGCGGCCGAGGTGGTGAAGTCGAAGCCCGCCTGGCGCGAAGCGTTCGAGCTGAAGCGCTCGGAGAAGTCACGCGCGATGCTCGCTGCGATCCACTCCGGCGAGCAGGAGGAGATTCGGCTGCGAGCGTGCATGATGGCCGCGGTCGACGAAGGCGTGGGCATGCTGCTCGAGGCGCTGGAGCGCAAGGGCGAGCTCGACAACACCTTGATCGTCTTCCTCGGCGATAACGGCTACTTCTTCGGCGAGCACGGGCTCGGCCCCGAGCGCCGATTCCCTTACGAGGAGGGCATCCGCGCGCCCTTCATCGCCCGCTTCCCTCGCCGCATCAAGGCGGGCACGCGAGTGCGTAATCTCGTCCTGTGCCAGGACATCGCGCCCACGCTGCTCCAGCTCGCGGGCGGCAAACCGGGTGCCCAGGTGCAGGGCCAATCGCTGTTGCCGCTGTTTGCAGGCAAGCGCGCCGGCTGGCGCCACTCGCTCCTGGTCGAGTACTGGGCCGAGAACGCCATGCCGTGGCTGGTGGGGATGACTTACAAGTGCGTGCGCACCGAGCGCTACAAGTACATCCGCTGGGTGAACCGCGGTCGCAACGGCGAGCTCGACGAGCTCTACGACCTGGAGAACGATCCGTACGAGCTCGCCAACCTGAACAGGAGCCGCAGCCACCGGGGCGTGCGGGAGAGGCTTCAGCGCGAGTTGCGCAAGCTCACGGTCGAGGCGCTGGGTTTGTAAGCGGCCCGCTCCGGCATGCGACGGGTAAGCCGGCGCGGTTGACGGACCCAAGTTGAATTACGGTGGCAATATCCAATCAAACGACGAGGAGGAACATCATGCGCATTTCGAGCACGAGCGTGCTGGCGGCACTCGCCCTTTTGGCTCCGGCCGTCAACGCCCAGACCTATCCGGTGCGCCCGGTACGGATCGTGGTGCCGTTTTCACCGGGGGGAGCAACCGACATCGTCACCCGCATCGTAGCGCAGCGGCTGACCGAGGTCTGGGGGCAGACGGTCGTGGTCGACAACCGCGCGGGTGCGGCCGGCAACATCGGTGGCGATATCGTCGCCAAGGCGGCGCCCGACGGCTATACCCTGCTGATGACTTCCGGCTCGATCGTAACGGCCAACCAGCACATGTATCGCAAGATGCCGTTCAATCCCGATACCGACCTCGTCGCCATCACCAACGTTGCGAGCGGTCCGCAGATCATAGCCGTCAATGCCAGCTTCCCTGCCAAGAGCCTCAAGGATTTCATCGCGATGGCGAAGGCCAAGCCCAGGACCATGAACTTCGGTTCCGCGGGCGTGGGGACGCAGACGCATCTTGCGGCGGAGAATTTCGTCACCGCGGCCGGCATCGACGTGACGCACGTCCCCTACAAGGGCGAGGGGCCGGCCATTGCCGACCTGGTAGCGGGGCAAATCCATTTCGTGACGCCGAACCTGTCGGCCGCGATCGGCTTCGTGAAGCAGGGGAAGCTGCGCGCGCTGGGAGTGACGAGCAAGGAGAGGTCGAAGCAAGTGCCCAACGTGCCTGCGGTCGCGGAGACGCTGCCCGGATTCGAGAATCTCGGCTGGTTCGGGCTGGTGGCGCCGAAGGGCACGCCGCGCGCGGTGATCGACAAGGTATACAACGACGCCGCCAAGGTGCTGCAAGCCGCCGAGGTGCGCGCGCGCTTCGAGCAGATCGGCATGCAGCCGGTGGCCAACACGCCGGCGGCGTTTGCGCAAGCGATCAAGGAAGAGTCCGTGCGCTGGGCGAAAATCATCAAGGCGCGCAACCTCTACGTCGACTAAACGAAAAGGGGCCAGGCCCGCTTTTACTTTTCAAGGTAAACAACGATGAATGTCGATCTGACGCAAGTCGAGGAGGCGGCCAAGGCGCTCTATGTTCGCGCGCTCAAGCTGTTGCCACCGGACATCAAGGAAGGTTTCCGGCGCCTGGATGCAGCCGAGACCGACGCGACCGGAAAGTCGGTGCTGGGCACGATGATCCGCAACATCACGGTTGCCGAGGCGAACGACAACCTGCTATGCCAGGACACCGGCATTCCCATCTACAACGTGGTCATCGGCGCGCACGTGACGGTGGATGGTCATCGCTTGAAGCAGGCGATCGCGGCCGGCTGCGCCCGCGCCACCAAGGAGCACCCGCTGCGCTCCTCGGTCGTGCACCCGGTCACGCGGAAAAACGAGCACACGTCGTGCGGCCGCTCGGTACCGGTGATCCACATCGATTTTTCGCCTGTGCCCGACGTGCTCAGCATCGAGATGATTCCCAAGGGCAGCGGCTCGGAGAAC
>JBOIEI010000409.1:0-18170 GCA_050741055.1 Burkholderiales bacterium
CTTCCATGCCGTGCACGTGCAGATCGCCGAAGAGCGAGCTCTTCCAGCCGCCGAAGGAGAAGAACGCCATCGGCACCGGGATCGGCACGTTGATGCCGACCATGCCGACTTCGATCTCGTTCTGGAAGCGGCGTGCCGCGCCGCCCGAGCGCGTGAAGATCGCCGTGCCGTTGCCGTAGGGATTGCGGTTGACGAGATCGATTGCGTCCTCCAGGGTCTCGGCGCGCAGCACGACCAGCACCGGTCCGAAGATCTCGTCCTTGTAGACCGTCATCTCCGGCTTCACCTGGTCGAACAGCGTCGGCCCGATGAAGAAACCCTGCTCGCGCCCGGATACCTCGAAAGCGCGTCCGTCGAGCACCAGCTGCGCGCCCTCCTGCACGCCCTTGTCGACGTAGCCCTTCACCTTGTCGCGATGCTCGCGCGTGACCAGCGGCCCCATCTCGATCCCGCTCTGATCGCCCGGACCGACCGGCAGCTTGGCGGCCTTGTCGCGAATGCTCTCCACCAGCTTGTCGCCGATCGCACCGACGGCTACGACCGCGGAGATGGCCATGCAGCGCTCACCGGCCGAGCCGTAGGCTGCGCCGATCACCGCGTCGGTGGCGAATTCGAGATCGGCGTCCGGCAGCACGACAGCGTGATTCTTGGCCCCGCCGAGCGCCTGCACCCGCTTGCCATTGCGCGTGGCCGTCTCGTAGACATAACGCGCGATCGGTGTCGAGCCGACGAACGAAACGGCACGGATGCCCGGGTGCTCGAGCAGCGCGTCGACCGCTTCCTTGTCGCCGTGCACGACGTTGAGCACGCCGTCGGGCAGTCCCGCTTCGGTCGCCAGCTCCGCCATACGCAGGGCCGGCGACGGATCCTTCTCGGACGGTTTCAACACGAAGGTATTGCCGCAGGCGATCGCGACCGGGAACATCCACATCGGCACCATCACCGGGAAATTGAACGGCGTGATGCCGGCGCAGACCCCGAGCGGCTGCAGCATCGAGTGGCAGTCGATGCCGCGGCCCACGTCCTCGGCATGCTCGCCCTTGAGCAGATGCGGCACGCCGCAGGCGAACTCGACCACCTCGATGCCGCGCTGAAGCGATCCCGCGGCGTCGGCCAGCGTTTTGCCGTGCTCCTGCGTGATCAGCTTCGCGAACTCCTCGCGGTTCGCCTCCAGCAGTTCGCGAAAGCGGGTGAGCACCCGGGCACGGCGCAGCGGCGGCGTATCGCGCCATTGCTCGAATGCCTGCGTGGCCGCCACAACCGCTGCATCGATGTCGGCCGCGTTGGCCATCGGCGCCTTGCGGATGACTTCGCCGGTAGCTGGGTTGGTGATGTTGCCGGTGCGTTTGCCGGTGGCGGCGACCGCCTTGCCGCCGATCCAAAGCGGAAGCGTTCCGCTGGTGTTCGTGTCGACGATGCTCATTTGCTTCTCCTAAAATCTGCCCTCAACCTACCCCTCTCCACATACAACGCGCGAAAGGTCCGACCCTCCGGCGCCGGCATGTCGCGACCGTCGGTCCAGCCGCGGCCGAAGGGCAGGCGCGCGATCATGCCTCGCTTCCCCCCCATCCACGCCAGTATTTTCACCCCGATTCGCGTCGCCGGCGCATAGAGCCGCGGATGCGATGCGAGCCACGCCCAGCCCGCCAGCGCCAGGCGCTCGTACCAAGGCCGCAAGCCGCGCTCGTACTGCTGCTCGCGCAGCTTGCGCATGAGCTCCGGCAGCGGAATCTTCACCGGACAAACGACCCCGCATTGATTGCACAGCGTGGCCGCGTGCGGCAGATCGAGCGCGTTCTCGATGCCGACGTAGCTGGGCGTGAGCACCGAGCCCATCGGCCCGGGATAGACCCAGCCGTAGGCATGGCCGCCGACGCTCTGGTACACCGGGCAGTGATTCATGCAGGCGCCGCAGCGGATGCAGCGCAGGATCGCCTTGAGCTCGCCCGCCAGGATTTTCGAGCGGCCGCCGTCGAGCAGGATCACGTGGAACTGCTCGGGGCCGTCCAGATCGCCTTCGGCGCGCGTGCCGGTCGTGACGGAAACGTAGTTGCTGATCGACTGCCCGGTGGCCGAACGCGGCAGCAGGCGCATGAGCGTGGCCACATCCTCCAGCGTCGGCACGACCTTCTCGATGCCGGTGATGGCCACGTGGACGCGCGGCAAGGTGGTGGCCATGCGGCCATTGCCTTCGTTGGTCACGATGAGCGTCGAGCCGGTTTCGGCGACGATGAAATTGGCGCCGGTGATGCCCATGTCCGCGGAGAGGAAGTGCGGCCTCAGCTTCTCGCGCGCTTCGCAGGTAAGCTCGTCGATGTCGGTCTTGCGCGGGGTGCGATGCTTTTCCGCGAACAGATCCGACACCTGGTCGCGCGTCTTGTGAATGACCGGCGCGATGATATGCGAGGGCGGCTCGCGGCCGAGCTGCAGGATGTATTCGCCCAGATCGGTCTCCACCACTTCGATGCCGGCGGCTTCGAGCGCATCGTTGAGCGCACACTCCTCGCTCACCATCGACTTGGACTTCACTGCCTTGCGCACACCGTTGTCGCGCGCGATCGCAGTCACGATCGCGTTCACGTCCTGCGTGGTCTCGGCCCAGTGCACGACCGCGCCGCGGGCGGTGGCGTTGCGCTCGAACAGCTCGAGAAAGAAGTCCAGGTGATCGAGCGCGCGTTGCCGGATTGCGGCCGCTGCTTCGCGCGTCGCCTCGAAGTCCACCTCGGTCATCACCGCCGCGCGCCCCGGCACGAAGCGGCGCTTGAGCCCGTCGAGCGCTTCGCGCAACTGCGGGTCGGCCAGCTTTTCGACGGCCCGCGGTTTGAAATGCATCGAGGCGACTTGCATGTGCTCGCTAATCCGAGCCGCCGGCCAGGACCTCGGCCACGTGCAGCACGCGCGTGGTCGCATCGCCGCGGCGGCGCAAACGGCCTTCGATATTGAGCATGCAGCCGAGATCGCCGAGCACCACCGCATCGGCCTTGGCCGCAGCAATGCGGTCGCACTTCACGTCGACGATGCGGGTCGAGATGTCGCCGAACTTCACCGCGAACGTGCCGCCGAAGCCGCAGCACGCTTCGGCCTCGTCCATTTCGCTCAAGCTGAGGCCCTGCACCTTCGCCAGCAGCTCGCGCGGCTGGCGCTTGATGCCGAGCTCGCGCAGGCCCGAGCACGAATCGTGGTAAGTGACCTTGCCTTCGAACTTGCCCGGAACATCGGCGAGCTTCGCCACGTGCACGAGAAAATCCGTGAGCTCGTAGGTCTTCCGCGCAAGCGCCTGCACCCGCGCCTGCCATTCGGGTGCGTCGGCAAACAGCTCCGGATAGTGCGTGCGTATCATCCCGGCACACGAACCCGAGGGCGCGACGACGTATTCGCACGGCTCGAACTCGCCGATCAACTTCTGCGCGAGCCTTCTCGCCCCGGCCCGATCACCCGAGTTGTAGCCCGGCTGGCCGCAGCACGTTTGTGTCTGTGGGACGATCACCTCGCAGCCGACCCCTTCCAGCAGGCGCAGGGCGGCGAACCCGATGCGCGGGCGCATCAGATCCACCAGGCAGGTGACGAAGAGGCCGACGCGCATGATGCGATGAGGGCCTATTTGCCCTCACCCCAACCCCTCCCTTGCAGGGCGCGCATCGGCATGCAGGCCGATGCCGTTCGGCCGGCGCGGACGATGGTCCGCGAATTCCCGGCCTCACCCCGGAGCGAGAGGGGAGCAGTTGGTTCGCTAACCGTTCGCGCCTTCACTCGACGCCCGTTTGGGTCACGAACTTCGAGACGAGGTAGGCTTCGAGCGCGTCCGCACCGCCCTCGGTGCCGTAGCCCGAATCCTTCACCCCGCCGAACGGCACTTCGGGCAAAGCGAAACCGAAATGGTTGATCGTCATCATCCCCGTTTCGATTTCGTGCGCGAGCATGGTGGCTGTTTTCGCCGAGCGCGTGAAGGCGTATGCGGCGAGCCCGTAGGGCAGCCGATTCGCTTCGGTCACGGCCTCCTCCAGCTTCCCGAACGGGTTGATGAGCGCCAGCGGGCCGAACGGCTCCTCGTTCATGGCGCGGGCTTCCTTGGGCACCTGCGTGAGCACCGTGGGCTCGAAGAAATTTCCCTTCTCGCCGATGCGGCTTCCGCCCGCCTTGCGCTCGGCGCCGGCCTTCAGCGCATCGTCTACGAACGACTCGATCGCGCGTATCCGGCGCGTGTTCGCAAGCGGCCCCATGGTCGTGCCTTCCTGCATGCCATCGCCGACTTTGACCTTCGCGGTCGCGGCGACGAACTTGCCGACGAACTCGTCGAATATCTTCTCCTGCACCAGGAACCGGGTCGGCGACACGCATACCTGGCCCGCGTTGCGAAATTTCGCCGCGGCCAGCATCCGGCTCGCGGCATCGACGTCGGCATCGTCGCACACGAGCACGGCGCCATGGCCGCCGAGCTCCATGGTGACGCGCTTCATGTGGCTGCCCGCGAGCGCGGCAAGCTGCTTGCCGACCACGGTGGAGCCCGTGAACGAGATCTTGCGGATCACCGGATGCGCGATCAGATAGCTCGAGATCTCGGCTGGCACCCCGTAGACCAGGTTCACCACACCGGCCGGCACGCCGGCGTCGACGAACGCGCGCACGAGCTCCGCCGGCGAAGCAGGCGTTTCCTCGGGCGCCTTGACGATGATCGAGCAGCCGCTTGCGAGCGCCGCGGAAAGCTTGCGCACCACCTGGTTGATCGGGAAATTCCAGGGCGTGAAGGCGGCGACCGGCCCCACCGGCTCCTTGATGACGAGCTGGTGGACGCCCGCGGCGCGCGCCGGAATGACGCGGCCGTACGCCCGCCGGCCTTCCTCGGCGAACCAGTCGATGAGATCGGCCGCGTTCAGCGCCTCCTGCTTGGCCTCGCCGACGGGCTTGCCCTGCTCCAGCGTCATGTACGGCGCGATCGCGTCGGCACGCGCGCGCATGAGATCCGCCGCCTTGCGCATCGTCTTGTAGCGGTCGAACGCCGAGGTCTTGCGCCATACTGCAAAACCCTTGTGCGCAGCCTCCAGCGCCCGATCGAGGTCGGGACGTTCGGCATGGGCGACGCGACCGATCTCGTCGCCGCTGGCGGGATTGACCACCGACAGGAACTTGCCGGAAGCGGCCTTGCACCAGGCGCCGTCGATATGCAGCAGGACTTCGGGATAAGCGGGATTGGCCATGAGCGGATTCCTCCTCAATGCGTTTTAGATTGCGTCGAAGGCATCAGACCCGAATCGCGGGGAAACGAGGCCTGAGCCGGATCTCCAAGCGTTTCTCAGGGCGCGATCGTCGTGCCGCCGTCGGCGACGATCATCTGCCCGGTGATGTAGGCGGCGGCATCGCAGGCGAGGAACGCGGCGACGCCGCCGATGTCCTTCGGCTCGCCCAGGCGCCGCAGTGGCGTCATCTCCTCGCGCTGCTTGCGCCGTTGCTCGTCTTCCCACAGCGCGCGGGCGAAATCGGTCTTGATGAGCCCGGGCAGGATGCAGTTTACCCGTACATTCTTCGGCCCCCATTCGACCGCGAGCGCGCGGCACAAGCCCGCCTCGGCGGCCTTGGACGTGCCGTAGAGGCCGTTCACGTTGCTGCCGCGAAGTGCGCCGATGCTGGAGATGATCACGACCGAGCCGCCACCGCGTTCCGCCATCTGCGGTATCGCCATGTTGGCGAGCCAGAACACGCTCTTCACATTGGTGAGCATGATCTTGTCGAAGGCCTCGTCGGAAACCTTGATGAGCGGACCGAACACCGGATTGGAAGCCGCATTGCACACCACGATGTCGATGCGCCCCCACTGCGCCAGCGTGCGATCCACCAGGTTCTGCAGCTGATCCTTGTAGCCGACATTGCACGGCACTGCGATCGCTTCCTGCTTGCGCGCGTGGAACTCCTTCAGCACCGTCTCGCACGCCTCGGCCTTGCGGCTGGAGATCACGACCTTGGCACCGGCTCTTGCCATCTCCTCGGCGATCGATTTCCCGATGCCGCGCGTCGAGCCGGTGATGAGGGCAACCTTGTCTTTCAGATCGAACATCTGCATCTCCCTGTCATTCCCGTCAAAACGGGAATCCAGGAGGCGTGAGCAATGTTCCTGGATACCCGCGTGCGCGGGAATGACGGCAATCGTTTCACGTCGATTCGACTTCGAACGGCGGCGGCTCGAACGCCGTGATCGGCGGCAACTCGCCCATGTAGCGCTCGATGTCCACCAGGCAGGTATGCGCGCTGGCGCCCTGCGCGAGCTTCGACGTTCCCTTGTCGACCGTCAGTACATTGGGATTACCATGCTTGTCCAGCGTGCCGATCTCGCCCGGAACCAGGGGATCGTACCAGGCGCCGGTCGACATCTGCACCACCCCGCGCTTCAAGCCCGGCTCGATGCGCACGCCCGCCAGGCACTGGCCGCGATCGTTGAATACGCGAACGATGTCGCCGGCATGCAAGCCGCGTGCGGCCGCATCGTCGGGATGCAGGCGGATCGGCTCGCGCCCCTCGATCTTGCGCTCGCGGCTGACGACGCCATGGTCGTATTGCGAGTGCAGCTTGGTCGCCGGCTGGCTGGAAATGAGGTGCAGCGGATAGCGCGAAGCGTTATTCCCCAGCCACTCGACCGGCTCGAACCACGCCGGATGACCGGGGCAGTCGCCGTAGCCGAAGGAAGCGATGCGCTCGGAAAAGATCTCGATCTTGCCCGACGGCGTCGGCAGCCGATGCGCCGCCGGATCGGCGCGGAATTCGCGCAACATGACGTGCGGCTCGTCGGGTTTCGGCACTTCGAAATAGCCACTGGCCCAGAAATCGTCGAAGCCCGGCAGCTCGATGCCATAACGGTCGGCGCGCTCGCGCGACGCTTCGTACAGATAGCGCAGCCATCCGCTCGCATCTCGGTTTTCGGTGTAAGCCCGATGCGTGCCGATGCGCCGCGAAATATCGCCGAAGATGGCGTAATCGTCGCGCGCCTCGCCTGGCGCGTCGACCGCCTTCTTCATCGCGATCATGTAGCGGTCGCGCCCGGTGGAGCCGATATCGTCGCGTTCGAGCGACGTGGTCGCCGGCAGCACGACGTCGGCATGCTTGGCCGCGGCGGTCCAGAATTGCTCGTGGATGACAATGGTCTCGGGTGCGCGCCAGGCGGCGATCAACCGGTTCAAGTCCTGGTGATGGTGGAACGGATTGCCGCCGCACCAGTAGACGAGCCGGATGTCGGGATAGATACAGACCTTGCCATCGAAATCGTACTCACCGCCCGGATCGAGCAGCATGTCGGAGATGCGCGCGACCGGGATCGGCGTCTTGACCGCGTTGGTGCCCTGCGGCAGCACCGGTCCGGAATACGCATGCGCATCCGAGCCTTCCGCATTGACCGGACCGTAGCCGAGCGCGAAGCCCCCGCCCGGCAGCCCGATCTGGCCCAGCATTGCGGCCAGCGTGATGGTGAGCCAGAACGGCTGCTCGCCATGGTCGGCACGCTGCAGCGACCAGGCGGTCGTGATCATGCTGCGGTTGGCTGCAAGCCGCCGCGCGAGGTCGACGATGGTATCGGCCGATACGTCGCAGATGCGCGCTGCCCATGCCGCGTCCTTCGCCACGCCGTCCGTTTCGCCCAGCAGATACGCACGCAGCCGCTCGAAACCGACGCAGTGCGCGGCGAGGAATCTTTCGTCGTGCCGGCCCTCCGCGACCAGGGTGTGCGCAAGCGCCAGCATGAAGGCCGCGTCGGTGTTCGGCCGGATCGGAATCCATTCGACGGCGCGCGTCGTAACCAGATCGCTGCGTACCGGGCTCACGTTGACCAGCTGTACGCCGGCCGCGGCCAACCGGCGCAGCCACACGCCCACTTCATGCTGCGACGCGCCGCCCGAGTTCACCTGCGTGTTCCGCAGCGGTACGCCGCCGAAGGCGAGGAAGAGCTTGCAGTGCTGTTCGAGCACGGTCCACGGCGTGTGCTGGGCGCGCAGCGCATCCATGTCTCCGACGATGTGCGGCAGCAGCGTGCGCGCGGCGCCGAGGCTGTAGGTGCCGACGTGCGCAACGTAGCCGCCGGCGCAGTTCATGAACCGATGCACCTGGCTTTGCGCGTGGTGGAAACGGCCCGCGCTCGACCAGCCGTAGGAGCCGGCGAAGATCGCCGCATTGCCGAAGTCCTTGCGCACCCGATCGACCTCGGCCGCCACCAGATCGAGCGCTCGTTCCCACGACACCTGTACGAACGGTTCGGCGCCGCGCTTATGCGTCGCCGTGCCCGGCCCGCCTTCGAGGTAGCTCTTTCGCACCGCCGGCCGCAGTACGCGCGTGGGCGACGTGAGCGCGCCCGGGATCGAGTTGCCGATGGGCGACGGCTGCGGATCGTGCGCGAACGGCTTCAGGCGCGCGACGCGGCCGTCCTCGACCTCGACCTCGTATACGCCCCAGTGGGTCGAGGTCAGAAGGGGTGCGCTCACGCCTACGCCCCGGCCGATTCCACCGCGCGCGGCGCCGGGCGCGCCGAGCGCTCCCATACCCGACGGACCGCGGCGACCGCCTGCTCGACCTCCGCCGCTCCGATGTGCCGGTGGGTGACGAAGCGCAGTTGCGTGCGCCCGTAATCGCTCGTTGCGACACCTTCGGCCGCGAGCTCCTCCACCCAGCGCCTGGCCGCGCGGCCGCTGCCCGAGATGTCCACGCGCACGATGTTGGTCTCGATCGATTCCGGATCGACCAGGCTGGGGTCGACCTGGTGGAAACCCTCGGCGAGCAGGCGCGCGTTGGCATGGTCGTCGCGCAGCCGCTCGATCATCGACTCGAGCGCGATGATCCCGGCGGCGGCGACGAGCCCCGACTGGCGCATGGCGCCGCCCAGCATGCGGCGGAAATGCCGTGCCCGCTCGATGAACGCCGAGTTGCCGCAGAGAAGCGAACCCACGGGTGCGCTCAACCCCTTGGAGACGCAGAAGCAGACCGTGTCGGCGTGCGCGGCAAGCTTGTCGGCCGATACCCCGAGCGCGACCGCGGCATTGAAGATGCGCGCGCCGTCGAGATGCACCTTGGCGCCGTTCTGTCTTGCGACGCGCGCGACCGCGGCCATGTGATCGAGCGGCAGCACCGCGCCGCCTGCGGTGTTGTGCGTAGTCTCCATGCAGACCAGCGCCGGCGCCAGTTGCTTGGAGGCTAGCCCGGATTCGAACGCGAATTCGAGCGCCGTCACATCCATGGCGCCACGCGTACCGGGAATCGGCCGATAGAACAGCCCGCCCAGCAGCGAAAGCCCCGAATTTTCATAACTGATGATGTGCGCGGTTCTCTCCAGCAGTACTTCCGCCCCGCGGCTGGTGTGCGTGAGGAGCGAGCAGAGGTTGGCCATGGTTCCGCTTGGCAGATACAACGCCGCCTGCTTGCCGACTTTGGAGGCCGCCAGCGCTTCGAGCTTGCGAACCGTCGGATCGCCCTCGCGGCCGTCATCGCCCAACTCGGCGCGGCGCATCGCTTCCTGCATCGCTTCGGTAGGCTTGGTAACCGTGTCGCTTCTGAGGTCGATGGGTGCCATTGCTGCTCCTTTTCGCCCTGGGCTGCAGAAGGTGCGGGACGCGGGAGGCGGTCGCACCGAGGGAATCCATAAGGATGCCCGAAGGCGGGCTTACGGTCGAGTGGAGCGAGCGTGCAACGAGCGAGGCGGGGTGGCGCGACGCGGAAATCCCGGGCACGGATCGCCTTCCCGACGCTCGCGCCGGCCCCGCTGCCGCGTGGTCCTGCGCGGCCGCGCACGCAGCAGACGATCGCGACGTACTCGGCTCGGTATCCGGTATAGTGGTTCGTGGCGCCGACCGAGCCGATGCGGCAGCCGCAGCTGCGACCGCGGCTGTCCTCTCGCCGTTTCCGAGTGAATGCAGATCGATCCATGGATAGACGCTCGATACTCATCTGCGCCGTCCCATTGCTGTTCGCCCCGCTCGCCGTTGCTTCTCGGCGCCGGACACGATCGGCCGGTGAACCGGTTGCGACGGCGCTGGTGCAGATCATCGATCGCGCTGGGTCGCTCGAGCCCCTCGAAACCATGATCGTCGCGCAACAGGGTGAGATCCTTGCCGAACGCGGCTATCGGGGCCATTCGCTGACCACGCCGACCAACATCAAATCGGTATCGAAGGCGGTCATTTCGGCGCTCGTCGGCATCGCCATCGACAAGGGATTGCTGGAAGGCACACAGCAGAAGATTGCGCCGCTGCTCGAAGCCGAGCTGCCGCCCAACCCGGATCGTCGTCTGGGGCAGATCACCATTGGCCACCTGCTGTCCATGCAGGCAGGACTCGAGCGTACCTCGGGCACGAACTACGGGCGCTGGGTGTCGAGCGCAAACTGGGTGCGCGCGGTACTGGCTCAGCCCTTCGTGGACGACCCCGGCGGACAGATGCTCTATTCGACAGGCTCCACCCATCTGCTTTCGGCGATTCTGACGCGCCGCAGCGGCCGCTCCACGCTGCAGCTCGCCCGCGACTGGCTCGGCTCGCTCGAGGCGTTCTCGATCGCTGCGTGGGAACGCGATCCGCAAGGCATCTATCTGGGCGGCAACCAGATGGCGATGAGCCCGAAGTCATTGCTGGCTTTCGGCGAGCTCTATCGAAACGCTGGCAGGACAGCGCAAGGCCGGCCCGTGATCTCGCCGGCATGGATCGAGCAGTCCTGGCGGCTACGCACCTACTCGCGCTTCACCGGCGATGGCTACGGCTATGGCTGGTTCCAGCGCCAGGCCGGTGCGCACACGGTGCATTACGCCTACGGCTATGGCGGGCAGATGCTCTACGTCGTGCCGTCTCTGGAACTCAGCGTCGTGATGACGTCGGACGAAAAAACGCCCGCCGGTCGATCCGGCCACCGTAGCGCATTACACCGCCTGCTCGAGGAAATCGTTGCCGCAGTTCAAGCGCCTGCCGGGGGTTCGGCAACGGCTGCGTAGCGGGAGTACGCGCGCCTTCGATCGAAAACGCGCCGCTATAATCGTCCACGCCCCGCCTCCCCGAGAACGCCATGCCGACATCCCCGAACCGCGGTTATCCGGACCTGCACGAGCATTTGCGCATCCTGGAGGAACGCGGGCTGCTGCTCAGGATCGACCGCCCGATCGACAAGGACGCGGAGATGCACCCGCTGGTGCGCTGGCAATTCGTCGGCGGCATCGAGGAGCACGAGCGCAAGGCGTTTCTTTTCACCCACGTCGTCGACGGCCGCGGGCGGCGCTATGCATTTCCGGTGGTGATCGGGGCCCTGGCGGGCAACCGCGCGATCTATTGCGCCGGCATGCAGGTCGAGGAAAGCGAAGTCAACGCACGCTGGGAGCAGGCGATCGCAAAGCCCATCGCGCCGCGCGTGGTGACCGAGGCGCTCTGTCAGGAAGTGGTGATCGAGGGCGCCGATCTGCAAGGCGAAGGCCGCGGGCTCGATATGCTGCCGATCCCGATCTCCACACCGGGGTTCGATAGCGCACCCACGCTTACGGCAACCAACGTCATCACCAAAGATCCCGAGACCGGCGTACAGAACCACGGCACCTATCGCGCGGGGCTCAAGGCGCCGGACCGGCTGGTGGTCCGGATGGCCACGCGCGTCGGCGGCGCGGGCGGCTACCAGCACTACCTCAAGCACCAGAAGCGCGGCGACAAGACGATGCCTTGCGCCATCGTGCTCGGCGCGCCGCCGTGCGTGGCCATGGTCGCGCCGCAGAAGATGCCGATCGATAGCGACGAGATCGGCATCGCGGGCGGGCTCGCCGGCGCGCCGATCAACGTCGTGCGGGCGCGCACCGTGGACCTGTTGGTGCCCGCCGAAGCCGAAATCGTGATCGAGGGGCTGCTCGACACCGAGCTGCTCGAGCCCGAGGGGCCCTTCGGCGAATCGCACGGCCACGTCGCGCTGGAGGAATTCAACATTCCGCTGCGCGTCACCGCGATCACGCACCGCAAGGATGCAATCGTCGCTTCCTATATCAGCCAGGTGACGCCGAGCGAATCGAGCGCGATGAAGCGCGTCGCCTACGAGCCGATGTTCCTCGCCCATCTGCAGAAGACGCTCGGCATCCGCAGCGTCACGCGGGTGACGCTGCACGAGCGCATGACCGCGCTACGGCGCATTGCCATTGTGACGGTCAAACGCGATGCTCCGCGCACGGAGGTATGGCGCGCGCTCTACGGCGTGAGCGCGTTCCGCGCCGACTGCGGCAAAATCTGCGTGGCGGTAAACGAGGACATCGATCCGGACAACTCCGACGCGCTGCTGTGGGCGATCGCCTTTCGCATGAATCCCACCAAGGATCTGCAGGTCCTGCCCTACCGCAGCCCGGGTCACGGTCCCGAGCGCGAGCACGAAGCGCACGACGAAACCGATGCCACGGTGCTGATCGATGCGACCATGAAGGAAGAGTTGCCGCCGCTGGCGCTGCCCAAGCGCGAATACATGCAGCGCGCCATGGACATCTGGCATGAGCTCGGCTTGCCGCGGCTGCGCCCGCAATCGCCGTGGTTCGGTACTCCGGAAGGCGATTGGGTCCCGCAATGGGACGAGGCGGCGGCGCGGGCGGCAAGTGGGCAATACCTGGAGAACGGCCGTATCAGCGAGCGGCTGCGGCGCGGTGGCATGAAGCCCGAAACGCGCTTCGTCCCCGACGGCCCGAAAAAGCGGCCAGGCTCGAACTGAAAAGGGGCAAGGAGCAAGCATGGCGAATGGCGATCAGGTTTCGGGCGGGGCCGCAACGGCGGATATCGTCGCGCCCGGCACCGAGGATACGCTCGGCTGGCGCGACAAGCGCACGCTGCCGAGGCATCTGCGCGACATGCTGGCACTGGAGGACTTCGAAGCCGTCGCACGGCGCCGTTTGCCGCGCCCGATCTACGGCTATGTCTCGGGCGGCGTGGAGACGAACACATCGCTGCGCGCGAATCGCGCCGCATTCGACGAGATCGCGTTCGTGCCCAAGATGCTGGTCGATACTTCCATGCGCTCGCTCACGACCACGCTGTTCGGCCACACCTATGCCGCGCCCTTCGGGCTGGCGCCGATGGGCGGTTCGTCGCTCGCCGCCTACCAGGGCGACATCGTGCTCGCGCGCTCGGCGGCCGCAGCCAACATTCCGATGATCACCAGCGGTGCATCGCTCACTGCGTTAGAAAAGGTCAGGCAGGCAGGCCGCACCTCATGGTTCCAGGCATATCTCCCCGGGGAAGACCCGGTCATCACGCAGTTGGTGGAGCGGGCGGCGCGGGCGGGCTTCGATACGCTCGTGCTCACCGTGGACGTGCAGGTGGCCTCGAACCGCGAAAACAACGCGCGCAGCGGCTACAACGCGCCGCTGCGGCCGACGCCGCGGCTTGCCTGGGACTGCATGATCCGGCCGCGCTGGCTGTGCGGCATGCTTTTGCGCACGCTGCTCACGCAAGGCATGCCGCACTTCGAGAACATGGGGCCGCGCACCCCGCTCATCTCCTCCACGGGCGTGCGCAGCCGCGACCGGCGCGACAAGCTCACCTGGCGCCACGTCGAGCTGATGCGCCGGTTGTGGAAAGGTCGGCTCGTGCTCAAGGGCATCCTCGATCCGGAGGACGCACGCGTGGCGCGCGAAAGCGGCGTCGACGGCGTGATCGTATCGAACCATGGCGGGCGCCAGCTCGACGGCGCGGTGGCACCGCTGCGCGCACTGCCGGGGGTCAAGGCGGAAGCCGGCGACATGACCGTGATGATGGATAGCGGCATCCGTCGCGGCACCGACGTGTTGAAGGCGCTCGCGCTCGGCGCGCAGTTCATCTTCGTCGGCCGTCCGTTCCTGTATGCCGCCGTCGTGGCGGGTGACGAAGGCGTCGCGCACGCGATCAAGCTCCTGCGCGAGGAGATCGATCGCGACATGGCGCTCATCGGCATCGCGTCGCTCGCCGGCATGGGACCGCAGCGGCTCATGGCTGCGCTCGGCGCGGATTTTCTACCTGGCGCTGGGGCGATGAAGGGATGAAACGCGTAGGCGCGCCGCGGGCGGCATGCAGGCCGGCCCCGACAGCGCCGGCAGCCTGATCCCGGCGCACGCGTACCACACACCATCGGCAACGCCACATCGGCAACGCCACATCGGCAACGCCAGCCGCGACAAGGTAGCGTGTCGCATCTACCAGAGCCGATGGAACATTGCTGCAAGCTCGTGCGGCAGAGCGGCAAATGGTTTCATGCCGCAGAGCGGCAAGTGGTACCGGCGCATCGACCCGACCTTGGCGGTCGACCGCGTGGCCTGACGATTTTCTCCCCGCACGGATCAAGATTTTCTTCGCCGTGCCGTTGCTGCCCTGACGCGTTCGAGCCTTCGGGCTTTCCGCCGTTTCTCCGCCGCCATGCAAGGATTGCTAAGGTCGTGCATACAAACACAATATTGAAGCGGTTCGGGATCGGACCGAAGTTCACGCTGCTGCTGGCCCCGGTGCTCCTCACCGGCATGGGGCTCGCCTGGTTCGCACTTTCTGAGGTTCTGCAGAAGCAGGCGCAGCAGGACGTAGCTGCCAAGGCCGAGATTCTGCTCAAAACGATGGACTCGGTGCGCAAGTACACCACCGAGCACATCAACACGACCTTGAAGCCGCTGCTCGACCGCGAACATAGCTTCGCCCGGGAAACCGTTCCGGGCTATGCCGCGCGCGAAGTGTTCGAGCGATTTCGCAAGGACCCGGCCTACAGCACCTTCCTCTACAAGGAAGCGACGCTGAATCCGACCAACCTGCGCGACAAGACCGATGCGTTCGAGGCCGGCATCGTGCAACGTTTTCGCGCTTCTCCGGATCTGTCCGAGCAGAGCGGTTTTCGCACCCAGGGCACGCGACGGCTGTTCTTCACCGCCAAGCCCATCCGGGTGCGCTCGGCCTCCTGCCTGGGTTGCCACAGCACGCCGGATGCCGCCCCGCAAGCGATGGTCGCCATGTACGGTCCCGACAACGGCTTCGGCTGGAAGCTCGACGAGATCGTCGGTTCGCAGATCGTGTACGTGCCCGCCGAGGCGGTGATCGCGAGCGGCGCGCGCAGCACCTTGCCGGTCACGGCCGTGTTCGTCGCGATCTTCACGCTGACCGTGGCTGCGATAACGGTGTTCTTCCGCCGTAGCGTCATCCGCCCACTCGGCAGCCTCGCGGCCGCGACCCAGGCGCTGCGCAACGGAACGATGAGCCCCGCGCAATTCGCCGCTTCGCCCGAGGCCGAAGCCTTGAGCGCTACGGCCCGGCGAGACGACGAGCTCGGGCAGCTTGCCGAACGTTTCGCCGGCATGGCGCGCGAGGTCTACTCGCGTGAGCGCAGCCTGCACGAGGCGCGCGAGGAAGTCAGCCGCAGCGAGGCCAAGTTCCGCAGCCTCGCCGAGCTCGGTTCGGACTGGTACTGGGAACAGGATGCCGACCTGCGCTACGTGCTGCCGCAGGATCGCAGCGGAACCGACAGCCGAATCGACGACAAGCGCATCGGCAAGTGCCGCTGGGAGCTGCCTGGAACGATGCCGGTCAATACCACCTGGGCCGCGCACCAGGCCATGCTGCACGAGCGCAAGTCGTTCCGCGACCTGGTGTTGAAGCGCGTCGAAGACGACGGCCGGGTGCGCTACATCCGCGTCGGCGGCAGTCCGTTCTACGACAAGAACGGCGTGTTTGCCGGCTATCGCGGCATCGAGACCGACGTTACCGAGCAGGTCGCGGCGCAGCAGAACGAGCATGCACAGCAGTTTCTGAATGCGGTCATCAATGCCGTGCCGAGCCCGGTGTTCGTGAAGAACGACAAGTACCGCTGGATCCTATTGAACGACGCGATGTGCCAATTGCTCGGCCGCTCGCGCGAAGAGCTGCTCGGATGCGGCGATCTGCAACTCGACGAGTCGCAGGCCGCATTCGCGCGCGAAAGCGATGCAGCGGTGCTGGACGCGGGCGTTTCGCGCGAGCACGAGCAGTCGTTCACCGGCCGCGACGGAGTCTCGCGCTGGGTGCTGGTGCGCAAACGCGGCTTCCGCATGCCGGACGGCAAGAGCATCCTGGTCGGCGTCATCACCGATCTGACCGAACGCAAGCGCATCGAGGAGGATCTGCTGCTGGCCAAGGACGCGGCCGAGGCGGCCAACCGCTCGAAGTCGGAGTTCGTGGCGAACATGAGCCACGAGATCCGCACCCCGATGAACGGGGTGCTCGGGATGGCCGAGCTGCTGCTCGATACCCGTCTCGATTCGGTGCAGAGGCGCTATGCCCGCAACATCCGCCATTCGGGCGAGGCGCTGCTCACCATCATCAACGACGTCCTCGATTTCTCCAAGATCGAAGCGGGCAAGATGACGCTCGAGCAGATCGATCTCGACCTGCGTGAGCTGGTCGAGGAGGTAACCGGGCTGTTGGCTGCGCAAGCCCGCGACAAGGGCCTGAAGCTCGCTTTCGAGATCGATACGGCAGTGCCCTCGGCGCTGACGGGCGACCCTGTGCGCATCCGCCAGGTTCTCATCAATCTCGTGGGCAACGCGGTCAAGTTCACCGAGCGGGGCGAAGTCACAATCGCCGTGAAGCGCACCGATGCGCCGGCCGATGCGGCCCACGGGCATGGCTGCGCGCTCAACTTCAGCGTCCGCGATACCGGGATCGGGCTTTCGCCCGAGGGCTGCCGGAAGCTCTTCCAGCCGTTCACGCAGGCGGACGGGTCGACCACGCGGCGCTTCGGCGGCACCGGACTGGGCTTGGCCATATCGCGCCGCCTGGTCGGCATGATGGGCGGCGATATCGGCGTCGAAAGCACACCCGGCGTCGGTTCGCGCTTCTGGTTCAGCCTCCGGCTGGGCGTTGCTGCGCCGACGCACGGCGCTGCGCAAGAAAGCGCATTTCCGGACCGGAACGAGCTTCGTCCGCCGCTGTCAGGCCGCGTGCTGTTGGTCGAGGACAACGGCGTCAACCAGGAGATCGGCATGGCGATGCTGCAGGCGATCGGCTGCGAAGTCGATCTCGCAGCCGATGGGCGTGAAGCCATCGAGGCCACTGGCGCAAAAACCTACGACCTGGTGCTCATGGATTGCCAGATGCCGGATGTCGACGGGTTCGAAGCAACGCGCGCGATCCGTGCGCGCGAGCGCGAACGGTCTGGATCGCAGCCCGCGCGCAGGCTGCCCATCGTTGCATTGACGGCGAATGCCATGAGCGGCGATCGCGAGCAGTGCACCAGCGCCGGCATGGACGACTATCTGAGCAAGCCCTTCACGCAGGACCAGCTACGCGCGGTGCTCGGGACCTGGATGCCCGATCCTCGTGCGGCGGCAGCCGCGGATTCCAGCGGCATGGCATCGCCGCCGGCCGTGCGTGCAGTCGCGGGAAGCCGTTGACCGACCTTAGATTCGATTTCTGCCAACCGCAGCGCTTCTCGGCTTTTCGATGTATTCAGGCGACGATCGGCAGGTTGGTTTGGCGATACGTACCATCGATTGCCTCGTGAGCCATCGGTGTCACCCCCCAGATCGAATAGCTGCTCAATTCCAATCGGGGCAGTCCCACTGGAATAGCCGGCGCAACGGTCTGCTGGTACGTTTCGGCCAACTCCGGACGATCATGATCGACTCCGGCAATGACTGCTCCTCGGCCGATGCGGTCAGGGGGTCAGCGTCGAGCGTAGGGCGGGTGTCTGCCTGTCAGCACACCTAGCGGCGGCCCGAGCAGCCAACGTCGGCTTTCAGTCATGCGATCGGCAACTCGCGACCCGGACGAGTCGCTCACACCACTTAGGCGATCTGGTCAGCAAGGCAGCAACGGCTCTGCGACCAGAACCGACACCTTGGCCCTGGCTGGGCCCGCGGCGGCGTCCTTGATCATCCTGACCATGGCCGCCGACATCTCAGGTTTCTTCTCCTGTTCTCGGCATCGCGAGGATATTGTCGGGCATGCTGTCCCGAGCGCGTTTCCGCCGCGCCTTTTGCAAGCGGCATGGCTGCGCATAAGATTCCGCGTGAGTGCGAACGGCGAAGAAACCGAAAACGGGCAAGGGAGGATGTGCATGACGCGTTTCGACATACTGACATCCGAAGAAATGAGCGACGAGCAGCGCGCGCTGACCGAGGAGAACCAGGCGGCCGGCGGGCGACTGCGCGGCGGTCCCTATTGGGTTTATCTCTATGATCCCGAGCTGATGCGCAAGCAGATGGCGCTCAACGA